>JBBEBV010000143.1:0-5436 GCA_040882165.1 Bacteroidota bacterium | reverse complement strand
TCGATCTTGGCCGGTGGTGCAGCCTCCACCTTTGCCGTCGCAACGGGTGTCTCGATCTTGGCCGGTGCTGCAGGTTCCGTTTTTGCCGCTGCTTCGGCGCTCATTTGTTCGGCCAGAAGAGCCGCCGCCGACGTGCGGGCCTTCAATGCTTTCTTATCAAGAACAATAGTCAGGTACCGCAGGATGTTCTCCTCGAGAAAATAATGGCGCTCGAGTTTGGCGACCAAATCTGTCGGGGCTGAGAATTCAATCACAACATAATAGCCGTTGTTCTTGTTCTGAATCGGATAGGCGAACCGCTTGCGGCCCCAGGGAACCAGCTCGCGGATGGTTCCGCCGTTCTTGATGATGAAGTCTTTGACCTTCTCGGTCACGACACCGATCTGGGCGTCGTCGAGCGAAACGTTCACGATGAACGTCGTCTCGTAGATGTTGGATCGTGGCATAGTGCATCTCCCTTTGGACTGTGTTGAAAAGGCCCCATCCCGGAAAGATCAGGTCTGGAGCAGGGGGTGATTTATGATTGTTGTTCCCTCTCTGCCCTCTACCACAGAAGCAGGGGGGCGATGACGAGGGAAACGACGGACATCAGTTTAATAAGAATATTCATAGCCGGACCGGAGGTATCCTTGAACGGGTCACCCACGGTATCCCCGACCACGGCTGCTTTGTGCGCATCGGATCCCTTTTTCTCTCCGGCCACTTCTCCCTTTTCGATTGCTTTCTTGGCGTTGTCCCATGCCCCGCCGGCATTGGCCATCATGAGGGCCATGAGAACGCCGGTGACGGTTGCTCCCGCAAGCATGCCGCCGAGGGCCGCTGGACCAAGGAGAAATCCGACAAAAACAGGTGCGACAACGGCGGTGATGCCCGGCAGAATCATTTCCTTCAGTGCCGCCGTGGTCGAAATATCGACGCACCGGGCGGCATCCGGGCGCACGCCCTCTTTGCCTTCGAGGAGGCCCGGGATTTCGCGAAACTGGCGCCGGATCTCATCAACCATTTTCCCGGCGGCGCGCCCGACGGAGGTCATGGTCAGTGCGGCGATGAAGAAGGGGAGGACGCCACCGATGAAGAGGCCGATGACGACCAAAGGATTGGTCACAACAATCTGCAACGGCATTTCCCCCTCGGCGAGCAGCACTGCATACCGTTTCCACTCCGCCGGCAACTCCAGAGCCCCTGCCTGCATCTCTTTCAGCCGCAGCACGATGCTTGCATCGACCGCCTGCGAATACGCGGCGAAGAGTGCCAGGGCGGTCAGAGCGGCCGAACCGATCGCAAACCCTTTTCCGATCGCGGCGGTGGTGTTGCCGAGCGAATCGAGGCTGTCGGTGATTTTTCGAACTTCGGGGCCGAGTGCGGACATTTCAGAAATGCCCCCAGCGTTATCTGCGATGGGGCCGTAGGCGTCGACGGACATCGTAATGCCCACCGTGGCGAGCATGCCGACGGCAGCAATACCGATTCCGTAGAGCCCTGCAACGTCATTGGCAATATAGATCGCAAAACAAATCGCGATGACCGGGAGAGCGGCCGATTCGAGTCCGACCGCGAGCCCCTGGATGATATTGGTCGCAGCCCCGGTTTTGCTTGCGATCCCGATTCGTTTGACGGGTGGCCCGGAGGTATAGTACTCCGTGATCAGCCCGATGACAATTCCGACGATCGTGCCAAAAAAAATCGCCCAGAAAACGTTGTTGCTGACATCATACGACCGGACGATCCAAAGACTGGCAAGGAGGAAAATACCGGCGGCAATAAAGGTAGAGTAGCGGAGGGCGGAGGCGGGAGGAAAATGTTTCAGCACCCGCATCGATGCGATTCCCGCAAATGAAGCGAACAGGCCAACTGCAGCGAGAATGAGGGGGAGTGCCATCAGAATACTTTTAATGGACTCGTTGCCCACTTCCGGGTTTGCTTTCAACAGGAGGAGCCCTTCCGGCAGGAGGGTGGCCCCAATCGCGATCGTGGCCACAATCGATCCGACATACGATTCGAAGATATCGGCCCCCATGCCTGCAACGTCGCCCACGTTGTCGCCAACGTTGTCCGCAATGACGCCCGGATTGCGCGGGTCGTCTTCCGGAATTCCCGCCTCGACTTTGCCGACGAGGTCCGCACCAACATCGGCAGCCTTGGTGTAGATGCCGCCACCGACGCGGGCGAAGAGCGCGATCGAACTTGCCCCCATGGCGAACCCATTAATGATATTTGCCTCCGTCGGGTTCCCGAACAAGAGGTAAAAGACCCCGACACCAATGAGCCCCAGGCTTGCAACGCTGACTCCCATTACGGCGCCACCGTCGAAGGCTGTGAGGAGCGCTTTTCCCTGTCCCTCGGAGCGGGCGGCCTCAGCCGTCCGAACGTTTGCTTTGGTGGCTGCGTGCATGCCGAATAATCCGGCGAGGACCGAGCAGATGGCGCCGCTCAAAAAAGCGACGGCGGTCATCGGGTTGAGAAATGCCGCAAGGAGTCCGCCGACGACCACGACGAAAAAGAAGAGGACGACATATTCGCGTTTCAAAAAGGCCATCGAACCGACGTGGATCTGATCCGCAATATCCTGCATCCGCGCATTACCGGCAGGCAACCGCTTGAGATTGAGATAGATAAGGAAGGCAAAGACTAACCCGACAGCTCCAACCAGCGGAACCCATTGAACGAACTGTTCCATACTGATTCGCGTCTCCTATTCTGGTTTCGAGTTGAACTGATTCATTGCTTGAGTTAAGCCCTCCCTGAGAACGGTGAAACAGGCACTACTCCCGCGTTCGACCATCTTCCGCACGTCCGGATGTTCATCCCGCCTGAACGGTTCCAGGACATATCCCGCCATCAAAGCTTTTTCCGTGGGAGTGAAGCTTGAGGCTATACCACAACGCAATCGGGGGAATTGGTCTGATTGCAGATGGTAAATGATGGAATACAACCCATTGTGTCCGCCGTCGCTTCCTGTCAATCGCAGCCGCAACTGACCCAAGGGAAGCTGAAAATCATCACAAACAACAAGCAGATCCTCCAGGGCTAAGCCGAAACGCTCCAGGACTTCCGCAACGGCTGAGCCGCTTTCGTTCATGAAGGTCATGGGCTTGATCAGGAGCACCGGGATCCGGTCGATCTCGCCCTGGGCGCCGAGATATTCCCCTTTTCCCGGCACAAACCCGATACGTAACTCGCGGGCCACCTGGTCAACAATCTCAAAACCGATATTGTGGCGCGTACCATTGTATCGACTGCCGGGGTTCCCGAGGCCGATGAGGCAATGCATGGCCGGGAGCGTTACTTCTTCTCTTTCTCTTTCGCCTTCTCTTTCCCCTTCTCTTCGGTCGCCGCTCCTTCAGCTCCTTCTTCAGGCTTCTTACCCTTGCCAATGACTTCCGGTTCCGCCAGTACCGCTTCCGTAGCGACCACTTCCGGCGTTACTTCCTTCAGGATCGTCGGGGGGACAACAGCCACGACCGCGCTGTGTTCGTTCTCCAGGATCCTGACATTGGGGATCGAAAGGTCGCTGATATGAATCGACTTGTTGATCTCGAGGTGCTCCACGTTCACTTCGATATGGTCCGGGATGAATTTCGGCAAACAAGAGACACGCACCTTGTGGAGGATGTGCTGCAGCATCCCGCCATCCTTGACCCCCTTGGGGGCGCCTTTCACCGTCACAGGGACCTCCAGGATGAGCTCCTCCTGTTCATTGAGACCGAACAGGTCAAAGTGCAACGGTTTTTCGGTCACGGGATCGAACTGCACCTGACGCAGGATGCATTGATGCGTGGAACCGTCGTCGAGCTTCAGGTTGATCACGTGCGTCGCTGTTGTCCGGTACAGGGGCTGAAGCATGAGATCCGTCATCTCTACGGGAATGTTCGCCTGCCCGTGCCCGTAATAAATGCCCGGAACCTTACCTTCCGTGCGGAGACGCCTCGCGCGCTTCCCGAGATTTTTTCTGATAACTGCGTTAAGGGTTATTTCTGACATGGTACCGTCTCCTCAATTAAGCTTTGTCTTTGTCGACGTCAAACAACGAGCTGATGGATTGATTGTTATGTGTGCGAATAATTGCTTCGGCGAACAGCTTTGCGACCGATCGGAATTCTATCTTACCGGATTCACCATGAACCTGGATGGAGTCCGTCACGACCAGGCTCTTGACCGAAGAAGCGTTGATCCGTTCTATGGCTTTGCCGGAAAGAATGGGGTGCGTGCAGGCGCCATAGACATCCTGCGCCCCACTTTCCTTCAACGCTGCGACCGCATTGACGAAGGTGCCGGCCGTGTCGATCAGGTCATCGACGATCACGATGTTCTTCCCCGCTACATTGCCGATGATGTTCATGACTTCCACTTCATTGGCCTTGGGGCGCCGTTTATCGATCATGATCAGGTCGGCCTCCAGGCGCTTCGCGTAGGAACGGGCCATTTTGATCCCTCCCACATCGGGGGAGACGACTGCGAGGTTCGGGATGTTCTTCTTCCGGAAATAATCGGTGAACACGGCCGAGGCATACAAGTGATCCATCGGTATATCAAAGAACCCCTGAATCTGCGGCGCGTGCAGATCCATCGTTATCAGTCGATCAGCGCCCGCCTCGGTGATCAGGTTCGCTACCAATTTCGCGGAAACCGAAACGCGCGGCTGGTCCTTCCTGTCCTGTCGAGCATACCCGAAATAGGGGACCACCACCGTGATCCGTTGTGCCGAGGCCCGCCTTGCCGCATCGATCAGGATCAGCAGCTCCAGAAGGTTCTCCGCCGGAGGGGGCGTCGACTGAATCAGGAATACATCATCCCCCCGGATATTGTCGCTGTACTTGACCCAGATTTCACCATCACTGAAATTTGTTAATTCGAGCCGCCCTAATTCCACCCCTGCTTCTTTTGCAATTTTCTCCGCGAGCGGACGGTTCGAACGTCCGGAGAAGATCTTGAGTTTGCTCATGGGAGGATTCTTTGGCTCAGACTGTTAAAGGATCGTTTGTTCTGCTGGGGTGCCAGGATTCGAACCTGGGAATGGCGGCTCCAAAGGCCGCTGCCTTACCACTTGGCTACACCCCAAAAAAACAAAGCCCAATTCTTCTCGAATTGGGCTTTAAAGATACATAAAAGAACCCCGTAAGTCAACGAATTTTTAGGGTGTTAGGGAGTTTTCAGGTCGCTAACGGGCTTGCGGAAGAAAGAGGACCGTATTAATCAGGAGATTGGGAAGCGCATCCCAAAACATCCTGAACGACACCGTTTCTGCAAAAAGTACGGCTTTCCCCTGTCCGACCTGGAACTCCATGATATAGCCCGAATCGGCGACCTTCTTCGCCTTGTCCGGGGAAACATAACCGCTGACCTGAACGGAGTCCTTCGTGAACATGACGACGTTCCTTCCACTCTCCGGCAATTCAAAGGGTTCGGCATTCCCCTTCAGAACAAACAATTCCCTTG
>JBBEBV010000142.1:0-1015 GCA_040882165.1 Bacteroidota bacterium | reverse complement strand
GGTACCCGACGGTCACGTAGTTTGCCTTGCTGACTCTCCCTTTGTCGGGGACCACTGAACTTGTGAGAATTCCGAGCAACGTGGATTTCCCGGCCCCGTTGGAACCCACAAGGCCGATACGATCATGCGGATTGATGAGAAGGGAAACACCGTCGAGGAGGACACGGCTTCCGTATTGCAGCGTTATTTGTTCAAGAGCGAGCATGGGTTGCGTTCAGTCCAAAGAACGTAATATACGCAATCTTTGCAGGAAATTCGGTACCCGTTTCTCCGTGTGGGAGTTTTTGCTACATTAAATCCGTGGAACTCTCGCACGTCGTCATCCTGTTTGCCGTCGGCATCATTTCCGCGTTTCTCAACGTCATGGCGGGCGGGGGCTCTGCGATCGCGCTCCCCGTGCTGATCTTCATGGGGCTTGACAGCGCGCTGGCAAACGGAACCAACCGCGTGGCTATTCTCATTCAGAATATCTTCGCCGTCACGTCGTTTCGCCGGCAGGAGGTCCACGCTTTCCAGCAGAGCGTGCGTCTCACTCTGTGGGCTCTGCCGGGGGCGATTGCAGGAGCTGTTCTGGGAGTGACCGTCAGCGACGAGTGGTTCCAGCGGATCCTCGCCATTGTCATGATCGCAACGGTCTTTACGATCCTTGCACCCTCAAAACGTGCGGCAGATGTGAGTGAAGATGCCCGGCGACGAAGGGAACGATGGATCTACCCAATCATGTTTGGAATTGGAATCTATGGGGGTTTTATCCAGGTGAGCGTGGGTTTTCTTTTCATGGCCGCCCTGTATCATGTTTTGCGGATGGATCTTGTCATGGTCAATATGCACAAAGTGACTATTGTAATGGTCTATATGGTGCCGGCGCTGGCTATCTATGCGTGGACAGGCAATGTTGCCTGGATTCCGGGTCTTGTGCTGGGGGCGGGAAGCGCCGTGGGGGGCTGGTGGGCAGCCCGCGTTTCGGTCAAAGGCGGTGAATCGGGAATTCGCATTGTTCTCGGCATCGCCATGC
>JBBEBV010000141.1:0-5470 GCA_040882165.1 Bacteroidota bacterium | reverse complement strand
CCGGGCATCGCTGGGGTATGGTCATCGATCTCACTGCGTGCACCGGATGCTCGGCGTGCGTCGTCGGGTGTCAGGCGGAGAACAACATCCCGGTCGTGGGGAAAGATGAGGTGGGCAGAAACAGGGAACTTCAATGGCTCCGCATCGACCGGTATTATGACGACATGAACGGCGAGCTGTTCGTCTCCCATCAGCCGATGATGTGCCAGCACTGCGGCAACGCCCCGTGCGAAACGGTCTGTCCCGTGCTCGCGACCGTCCACGATTCGGAGGGTCTGAACCAGCAGATCTACAACCGATGTGTTGGCACGCGTTATTGCGCGAACAACTGCCCGTACAAAGTGCGTCACTTCAATTGGTTTGAATATCCGCGGGGCGACGAGCTACAGCGTATGGTGTTGAACCCGGACGTGACGGTGCGTGAACGTGGCGTGATGGAAAAGTGCAGTTTCTGCGTTCAGCGCATCCAACTGGCAAAGATTGAAGCGAAGAACGAAGGCCGTCCCTTGAGAGACGGCGATGTTCAGCCCGCCTGCCAGCAATCGTGCCCTGCCGATGCGATTACTTTTGGGGACATGAACAACCCGGAGAGCCGTGTCTCGCGGAACATGAGCGATCCCCGCCATTATCGCGTCCTGGAAGAACTTGGTGTCCTCCCCTCCGTCGGGTATATGACGCTGGTCCGTGACACCGACGGGTCGGAATCGACAGATTCCATCGGAGCGAAAGGAACAGCGATCCATGGGTGAAGTATTCTCAGTCCTTCGACAGCCTTTGGTGCTGGGGAACAAGTCGTACGCAGACATTACCGATGATGTGTGCGCGCCGATGGAGCGGCAGGCATCGCTCTCATGGTGGATTGCCTTCATCATCTCGGTCGGGGTTCTGATCCTCGGAGCGGTGTCCATCGCCTACCAGGTCATGACCGGTGTGGGGGTGTGGGGGCTGAACAATACCGTCGGGTGGGCTTTTGATATTACGAACTTCGTGTTCTGGATCGGCATCGGACATGCCGGTACGTTGATTTCCGCGATCCTCTTTCTTTTCCGGCAGCGATGGCGGACCTCCGTCAACCGTTCGGCCGAGGCGATGACGATCTTTGCCGTTATCTGCGCCGGAATCTTTCCAATCATTCACACCGGGAGGCCATGGTTTGCCTACTGGCTCTTTCCGTATCCCAATTTCCGCGGTCCCTTGTGGGTGAACTTCCGCTCACCCCTGGTGTGGGACATGTTCGCGATCAGCGCCTATCTCACCATCTCGTTCCTGTTCTGGTATGTCGGGATGATCCCCGACCTGGCAACAATCCGTGACCGGACGAAGTCATTGTTCCGCAAGAAGCTCCTCGGATTCTTCAGCTTCGGCTGGGACGGATCCAACAGGACATGGCAGCGGTATGAAAAGCTCTACCTGTTGCTGGCGGGATTGGCAACGCCGCTTGTTGTCTCGGTGCACACGATCGTGAGCTGGGATTTTGCCACCTCCGTCATCCCGGGGTGGCACACGACAATCTTCCCCCCGTATTTCGTGGCCGGGGCGGTGTTCTCCGGCTTCGCCATGGTACTGACACTCATGCTGATCGTCCGCAAGGTGATGAACCTCGAAGAGTACATCACCCTCCACCACATCGAGCAGATGTGCAAGGTCATCATCGCGACCGGGGGGATGGTCGCGCTGGCCTACCTGACCGAGATCTTCGTCGCCTACTACTCCGGGAACGGGTATGAACGCTTTGCCTTCATCAACAGGGCACTCGGCCCGTACGGATGGACCTACTGGGTGATGGTCACGTGCAACATCCTTGTCCCGCAGTTCTTCTGGTGGAAGAAGATCAGGAGAAGTCCCGGGATGGTGTTTGCGTTATCGATCTTCATCAACATCGGAATGTGGTTCGAGCGATTTGTGATCATCATGACCTCGCTCACCCGGGACTACCTGCCGGGAAGCTGGGCCGGTTTTACGCCGACGATCATCGACCTGACGACCCTGCTCGGAAGCTTCGGATTGTTCTTTACCCTGTTTCTCCTCTTCGCCCGCTTCCTGCCGATGATTGCCATGGGTGAAATAAAAGGAGTGCTTCGCTATGGCCGGGGCGCGGGAGAAACAAAGCCGGTTGAGGTCCGAAAGGAGGAGGTGCATGAGCCGACGCCTGTTGGTTAGTACGTTCGATCACGAGAACGACCTGCTGGCGGCAACGAACGCTGCCCGCGAGCATGGCTATACGATCCACGATGCCTACACGCCGTTCGCGGTTCATGGATTGGACAAGGCGATGGGTATGCGGTCCACGAGGCTCGCGTGGGCCACGCTCATCCTGGGCATATCAGGCGCCATCGCGAAATTATGGTTTCAAATCTGGACCTCCGCAACGAGCTGGCCGGTCAATGTCGGAGGCAAGCCGCTGAAGTCCGTGCCCGCCTTCGTGCCGGTCACATTCGAAGTGATGGTCCTGTTCGCAGGGGTGGGTACCGTCCTGCTCTTCCTCGCGATGAGAAAGCTGTGGCCCGGTAAAAAACCGGCGGTAATCTACGAAGGAGTGACGAACGACCGTTTCGTGCTTGTCCTGGTTCAGGACAATGCCTCCTTCAATGTTGACGAGGTGCGTTCGCTCTTCGAGCGTTTCCATCTTGTGCAACTTGAGGAAAGGATCGAGCGACCATGAAGAAGGCGTGGATAATTCTCAACGGGTCCTTGCTGGTCCTCCTCCTGATGGTTGTGGGTATGATCCTCTTCGTTCAACGCGATTTCACGCAACGCAACCTCGACTTCATGCCGGGCATGGTGTCGTATGTCGCCTACAAACCGCAATCACCGCTTCCGACGGGACCGGATCATGCGGCGCGCAATCCGATCCCTTCTGGAACGATTGTGCGGGGATTTGAACCGCTGGAGTACAGAGCAACGCCTGAAGATGCTCTGCGCGCCGGTCGGGAACTTCACAACCCGGTCTCAGACTCCGCCGCCGTCGCTCTCGAGCGTGGGGCATTCGTCTATGCCACCATGTGCCAGCCTTGCCACGGAACGAATGGTTTGGGGGATGGGGTGATCGCGAAACGGGGATTTCCGCCTCCTCCCTCGTTGTTCGCGGACAATGCGATGAAGATGAAGGAGGGACAAATGTACCACATTGTCACCTTTGGCCAGCGCAACATGCCCTCGCTTGCCTCGCAGGTGTCGCGGCAGGACCGGTGGAATGTCATTGCGCATGTCCGGTCGTTGCAGTCGAAGCAGCAGAAGGGGGCGAGCGCCCGATGAGCAGTATTTCCGTCCCAACCCGCATTGCCTTCCGGCCTTCTGATGTCATGATGCGTAATCTCTCCATTCTCGCATTCCTTGGAGCCGTCGTTGCTGCGGCCGGTATTATCATCGCTCCCGAGAGGGGATGGCCAAATCTTCTTCTCGCAACCTATTATCTGATCGGTCTTGGTCTTGCGGGGGCACTTTTCGTAGCGCTTCAATATGTCTCGAACGCGGGATGGAGCGTCGCGTTCCGGCGCGTTCCGGAGGCGATGACAACCGTCCTCCCCCTGTCCGGCGTCTTGCTCGTCCTCTTGTTCTTCGGGATCCACACCCTGTACGAATGGAGCCATGAGGCCGTGGTGGCAAACGATCCGATCTTGCAGTCCAAGTCGGGATGGTTGAACGAGCCGTTCTTCATCGCCCGAACCCTGTTCTATCTCGGCGTTTGGCTTCTGTTCTCGACCGTCATGGTAAAGCTCTCCCAGCGACAGGATGAGACGGGGGATATCGACTTGACGCGAAGGAACAGCAGACTCTCGGCTGGATTCCTCGTCACGTTCGCGCTGACGTTTACGCTTGCCAGCATGGACTGGATCATGTCCCTTGAGCCCCATTGGTTCAGTACGATCTTCGGGATCTATAACTTCTCCGGGCTTTTTCTCAACGGACTTGCTGCCATGACCCTGATCGTTATCGTGCTGAAGAGGATGGGGCCGTTTCAACATGTGATCAACGATTCACATCTCCATGACCTGGGAAAGCTCATCTTCGCGTTCAGCACGTTCTGGATGTACATCTGGTTCAGTCAGTACATTCTCATCTGGTATGCCAACATACCGGAAGAGGTGACCTATTTCACACGGCGGGAAGCAGGGGGATGGGGGGTCCTGACGATCGTGAATATCCTCTTCAACTGGGTCATCCCGTTTGTCGCTCTTCTCCCGATCTGGACGAAGCGCCATGAGGGAGTCCTGCTTCGGGTCTGCGTCATCCTGATGATCGGTCACTGGATCGATTTATTCTGGATGATCATGCCCCCTTCGATGCAGAAGGAGCCGGTCGTGGGGCTTTGGGAAATCGCCCCGATGGCGGCGGCGATCGGCCTGTTCTTCCTGTTGACCTTCAAGTCGCTTGCAAAAAGAAATCTCCTTCCGGTTCGCGATCCGATGCTGGAAGAAAGTCTGAATCTCCATACCTGATCACTCCTGATGCCACCAAACGGTCATCCAATCCTGACCGACTCTTTCGGACGGGTACACGACTACCTGCGTATCTCCATCACGGAGCGGTGCAACCTCCGGTGCCGATATTGCATGCCGGCCGAGGGCATTCCGTTGACGCTGAAGGACCACCTTCTTTCCTTTGAAGAAATTGAACGACTCGCCGCGATGTTTGTGGATCTCGGGGTCCGAAAGATCCGGCTGACAGGCGGGGAGCCCCTGGTCCGGACGGGGGTTGAGGAACTATGCCGGCGTCTGTCCGGAATTGCAGGATTGAAAACCCTCGCCCTCTCCACAAACGGTGTTCTCCTGCGGCAAAAAGCGCGCGAGCTTCGCGATGCGGGCGTCACCCAGATCAATATCAGCCTTGATACACTGGTCCCGGCGAAGTTCAAACGGATCACCTTGCGCGACAACCTGGACTCGGTCCTGGATGGGATTCGGGATGTCTCACATGGGGGGTTCGATTCCGTGAAATTGAACTGCGTCATGATCCGCGGCTTCAATGACGACGAGATTTTCGATTTCGTGGATCTGGCGAACGCTTTGGCTGTGCACGTCCGGTTCATCGAGTTCATGCCGTTTGCAGGCAACGGATGGTCCATGGAGAGCCTGATACCCTCCCGGGAAATTCGCCGGATTATTGAAACGCGCCACGATCTTCTTCCGCTCGGGATTGTCGGGGCGGGGCGCGGTCCGGCGCAGGAGTTTCGCATTGGGGGAGGGAGGGGGACCGTCGGCTTTATTGCGACGATCAGTGAACCATGCTGTCATTCATGCTCCCGGTTACGAATCACGGCAGATGGGAAATTCCGGACCTGCCTGTTCGCGCATGAGGAGTTGGATCTGCGGTCGTCGCTTCGGCGCGGCGATGCCCTGGAGGCTCTGAAACTCGCCATCGGCGGGGCGGTTCGGGGAAAATGGGCCCAACGCCCGGACCCGGTGGACCTGCTGCATGCCACCGACCGGGCTATGGTAGCCATCGGGGGATAGGTCGGATCCGCCATGCG
>JBBEBV010000140.1:1593-5514 GCA_040882165.1 Bacteroidota bacterium | reverse complement strand
CGTGGACTTCGATGGCTTCGTAACAGGGGTGAGGATATGAACATCCCGGAGTCGGGTCTCCTTGATAACCCTCTGCACATTGTCGGCAGAGATGCCTGAGCCAGCCATGATTGTCACACGCCCCTTCGAACGAGCGACAAGCTCCTTGATCCCGGACAATCCCTCCACGGCTGTCGGCGCGCCTCCCGACGTCAGAATCCGGTTGACTCCAATGTCTGCAAGCACTTCAAGTGATTCGAAAAGATCGCGGGAAACATCGATGGCGCGATGGCATGTAATCTCCATGGGACGCGCCAGCTTCACCAACTCGCTCATCCGTCCACGGTCAATCGTGTCATCCGGGCTAAGGATTCCGAACACGACCCCATCTGCTTTCATTCCTTTTGCCAAAAGGACATCCCGTTTCATCGTCTCGAACTCCGCTTCTGAGTAACAGAAATCTCCTCCCCTTGGGCGGACCATCACGTGCAGACCGATGGAAATCCTTCGGCGGGTTTCCTCTATGCTCCCCGCGCTCGGGGTCGTCCCGCCTGCAACGAGATCAGCGCACAGTTCCACACGGAGCGCGCCCCCTTCCTGGGATGCAACCGCGGATCCAACCGAATCAATGCATATTTCCAGGATCACAGGGGGAGAACTCATGGGCCGGCCTTTGTCATGTTCAGAGATGATATGATCGACCCGTCTTTTCGATCCACAAACAACAGAACCGGACGCTGTGCAGGGACCGTAACCGCGATCCCGGTTTGCGTCTCGAGATGGGTCAAGTGCACCTGCGTATCGCCATCCCGTTCCGAGACCAACGTATAGAGGACTGCCTTGTCGTACACCGTGGGAACGATCAGGATAGAGGGATCGTCATGCTCAAGGCGGAACGCCGGAGCAATGCCTGCCTCGCTCATTGCAAGCTTGTAGAGCTCGACACTTGCTTCAATATTCTCGGCAACCTCGACCGGAAGGGGAGACCAAAGGAGTTTTCCTTTCCCCACCCGGATCACGTGCACCGCTTGTTGCGGATTCCCTTCGACGACTGCTTTTTCGACCCGTTCAATCTTCTCTCCACGAAAGCTGAGCCGGAATTCCCGTCCGGCCACTGATAGGAACTCCTCCTGCGCCACCGGCTTCGATGAAACGTCCAGGCCGAATTGTTTTGTCCGTTCCCTCGGAAGCCAGAATGCGTCTGCGTCGATGATGCCGCTTATGACGACCACGGCTCCTGCCTCCGCAGAGCGCAGCAGGGCGCCCCAGGCCTCATCGTCCAGTGTGCGGGGGGATGGAACGAGGACGACGCGGGGGACAATCTTAAGCGAGGTGAGTCGGTATTCCGAACGCGCAAGCATGGGTGTCCGGAGATGATAGTACATTGCCCTGACGCACCGGCGCGTTGCTTCGGTTGCGAAATTCCGCGTGGAGAACATCTGGGAGTGTGGGATAACCATCAACACGTCTTCGGTTCGGCGACCTTGCATGTGCCCGGCATTGGCTGCAAACCACCGGGCGAACGTTTTCACCGGTTCCAGCTCCGGCTTCGCCGAGCCATCCGCCCGATGCAGCCCAATGGCCGCTTCATTGTCGGAATCCATGTATGGGTTCGTATTCCAGATCCATTCGATGAAGCCGGCTCCGCCGACACCCAGGGAGATGGCGAGCTTTCGTTCGAGGAGGTTGCGCGCCTCCTCTTCCGTCCGCCATGGGGTTCCATCCATCTTCTCATAAAACATGACCCCCGTCTCTTCAACCAGGAGGGGTTTCCCTTCGACCTTGCTCAGTACGTTGTCCCAGACCAGGTCGTCATTGAACCACCAATTGTGGATCGAGTTGAAATCCACCGCGTCGCCGAAGAATTGCGGGCTTGGCCGCTCGTACGTCCCTCCCTCATCCTGCCCCACCGTGATCAACTGGAGCGTGTTCCCATTGCTCTTCACCGCTTCGCTCATCTCCCTCACCCAACGCGCGAACATCTCCTGCGCAAAGAGCCGGTAGTCTATCGCCTTGATCGGCCTGCGCTCCCTGAAAATATGCGCATCGTTAAAATCCTCCGGCTGCGGAAGTGAGAGCGGCTCCCCTTCGATGGACCGATACCGTTCCCGCAGGTTTGCGTTCCGTTCACTTTCGGAGAGTCCGGGGAACCGGGCCTGGAGCCACCCGGCCCACGCAGCCTGTTCAAACCGATCGTAGTTCGGCCTCGTTTGCCACAGGCTCGACGGCGAGCAGAACGAAGGCTCGTTGATGAAGTCCCACATAAGATCGTTCACCCCCGCATACCGGTGCGCGATCGTCGCCACGAATTCCTTTTGCGCGTTGACCGAACGGGGATCGAGATAGACGTTCTCCCCTCCCCATGCTTCAGGAAGGAATGCAAAAAAAGTGAAGATGACCGGAATGTCGTACTTCCTGGCCGTGAGGATAAACGCGTCGAGTGCCCGGAGAGCCGCCTCGTTGGGAGCCCCCGCGTCCAGCATCAGGTTTTTCCATCCGGTCCAGATCCCGGTTCGGACCATGTTGATTCCCGCCTTCTTCATTGCGGAAAAATCTTCATCCCAGCGATGCGGGTTCGGTTCGAGCAGGAATTTCCTGTGGACGTCGGAAATCATGTAGCTTGTCCCGGTGACGGGATAAACCTTGCCACCACGCCGGAAATATGCGTCATCCACCGTCAGCGGTGCGCCTCCTTCCATGCGCACCCGGTCATACACCCAGAAACCGGTCGCAGATTGGAGGACCCTTTCTTCACCGTCGAGCAGCGAAGCAATCGTCATCCGCGCCTGAACACGATAGAACCCGGGGTGCAGAGACGTTTGTCTTCCCGCGCGCATTGTTTCTCCGCCAAGAGCGAGTGTCCCCTTTCCCTGAAGATTCAGCGAGAGCGTTTCAACCTTCCCATCGCGTTCATCGGTGACTTCAAGGATACAGTCCCGTCTGAGAACTTCTTCAATCCTGCCCCCGGGCCTTCGGAGGGTAACCGCAAACGAAGGAACCTCCCCTTCCTTATAACATGCAAATGATGGACGGACGAGAAACTCCGTCACCCCCTCAAGCGCAACATCAACCAGCGCTGTAACCGTTTCCCGTGTGATCCTGCCGTTATAATTCGCGAGAACCCACCGTCCCCCTGCCCCCTCTCCCAACAACCGGTCGATGCAAACGAGAGGCGCGGCAACGTTGCTTCCGTCGCCCGCAATAGCGTTCAGCAACGGTTTGATCACCGCATCGCGCGGACCCGAAGTTCCGTCCTCCGAAGAAAAATCCTTGCCCGAGGTGAACCGGACGTATAATACGTACAACTCCGCCGGATCGAAACTCCCCGCTACGGCGCGGAGCGATTTGGAAGGGACTGCAGGTTCGTAGCGTGTGACGTTGGAAGGAGAAACGGGGAAGGCCTGTGTGATACCAAACGATTTGTGGTAGGCGGTCTGGCCGACTTCTTTTCTCCATCCGCTCCCTGACCGCACGACAGGGACGGAGAATGGAACACCACCGAGGTTGACCCAGTTTCCCCCGCTCATCAGGTACCGATGGATAGCCGGCCAGGCTTCCTTCGGGAATGCGGAACCGTAGGGCTGCAGCAAGAGGTCAAAGGAATCTGAAGAGAGGCGACCTATGAGTTCCCGGACGTTCAGGAAAGTTGACTCGAATCCTCTCAACGCCCCCGCGATCACGGATCGTTCAAGGAGTGGAGTTTGTTCAGCAGGGAACGATTCTTCAAAGAAGACTGCGACTCTTGCATTGGCCGGCGGTTCCTGGAATGTATACGATGTGATCCAGGGGAGCGTCTCGAAGGCGCCCGCGACCGCGAGACCACCTGTTGTCTGAATAAACCGCCGACGGTCCATGTTCAACCTAAGCTAAAATTTTTAACCACGGATGGCACACCGATGAAGAAGAGGTCAGAGATCAACGGCTCTTGATTACTGCATTCTG
>JBBEBV010000140.1:0-1493 GCA_040882165.1 Bacteroidota bacterium | reverse complement strand
TCTGCCGTCTGTCATCTGCAATCTCCCCCCTCCCCGTGGTACTCGTTACTGTTCCCTGTTTACTGTTTACTCCCGACACGCTTTACCCGCGATTTACCCCTTCAAGCCGTTTCAACTCCTCCTTCAGTTCCTTGACGGTCTGTTCGGCGATCTTCTTCTCCCCCGAGAGCTTGATCAGTGGAAGAACGACCCCGCACAGGAGGATGGGGAACAGGATGTACGTCGGATCGACCAGGATGCTCTGCTGGTCGAGAAGCCACCGGCTGAACCAGACCACTCCGATACTGAAGAGGATCGAGCTCACGAACACAATCCAACCGCGCGTGACGAAACTCAGTCCCGTCATGATCGCTACGAAGAACAGGACGAAGAGGAGATTCCATTCATCCATCCTGCTTACAAAGTTGTGCGTCACGATCGCATTGAGGATTTGCATATAGACCTGTCCGGATGAGGGAAAGATGTAGGCGGGCATCCCCGACCAATCGAGGATCACAACCTTGTCCTTGTAGCCCCTCCAGGCAGTTTCCAGGGAGATCTCCTTTTCATTCTTGCCGGACGCCCAGACAGAGTAATGCAGTGAGTCCGTCTCCGGGGAGATGGAGGCGGACACACCGCCGCTCAAACGAGGGAGCGGCGCCCGCTTCACGTATGCGTAACCATCGGGAGCGATGGGAATCGCATGGGAGCCGAACCGGACCTGGTACGGACCCTGTTGAATTTCGAGGTCGTCGGGATACCCGAAATGGCGCTTGAGCAGTTGGAGCGAAGCGTCCGGGACCGGACCGCCCCGTTCGTAATCCCGGTACTGAGTCGGGACAAACCGATACACGCTTCCGAACATCTCATATCGGGCAGAGAGGACTCCCCAGAAGAGATCCAGATGATGGAACACAGGGTGCCTGATCCACCAGTTCTTCGGGTTGTCAAGTGATCTTTGAGACGACCGGGCGTACATCTCCGACTCCCTTAAGCTCTGGCCGATGACGGCGATCCCTCCCTTCTGAATTCTTTCGATCTGCTCTCTCACTTTCGGGGTCCATGGCATATCGACCGGCAGGCGAACAAGAACAGCTTTGGCTCCTGCTTTCTTCAGATCGTCAACAATCCGTGCAGCATGCCTGACGTATTCCGCCGGCGGAAGAGGAGCCCAGAGGGAGAAAAGAACGAAGGGGAAATCCGGATCCTCGGTTTGTGGTTCCCGGTACATCGTCCTCACATCGATCGGGAAGTTGAGGAGGGTCAGCTCGAAGGAATAGAGCAAGCGCAGCTGCATGACCGTCACCGAAATGGCAAAGATCAACATGCTCCAGAGCATGAAGCGGGGTGCAAGGGATGTTTTCATAAGAGATTTTTGGAATGTCTGTTGCAGAGAATGTGTTAAGGCCCGGACTCCACTCCGCCGGAGGCATATCACTGACGCACGCGTGAGCGTGCGACTATTTGGATCCAAGCAAGGAGTAGGTGTGTCCTCAGGGAATATGTTAAGCCCC
>JBBEBV010000139.1:0-1029 GCA_040882165.1 Bacteroidota bacterium | reverse complement strand
CGAAAGTATCCCGTGTGCGCATCCGAGTTATAGACAGCGAGTCCGCTCCGCAGGGCAAAGGCACGTGTAAATGTCAGGACGGCATTCGATTCGGGGGACTGGAGGTGGCATTCCCTGATGTCGAGAACCTTGTCGTACCGTTGAGGCACATGCAGACCAAGGAAGAGGTTGGGCGTGGAGAGTTGTGAGTTTGAGGGATCCAATGAGGGGAATGCTGTCGCATTCCTTAATTGTAAACCTCCGGCGGTGGAAGGTGGAGGGTTAAAGGTGGTTTCTCCGGGTTCCGGTCTCGGGGGCGGGTCGACCAGCCATTCTTGCTCGGAGAAAGAATACTCCATCTTGTTCCGGTAGAAGTACTGCACATCTGATCCAAGGATCGGGAGAACCCGGGGCTGAGAAAAACCGCCGATCCGCTCGAATGCGTCCAGGACGTGTTGTTGCTTGAACTTCAGTTGCGCTTCGTAATCGACATGCTGCCACTTGCATCCTCCACACACGCCGAAATGATCGCACCGGGGTGCTGTGCGAAGGGGTGATGGCTCCTCCACCGCAATCACTCTCGCTTCGGCGAAATTCTTTTTCACCTTGAAGAGCCTCGCCCGGACGACGTCACCCGGGACGGCTCCCTCGACGAAAACAACAAAGCCGTCCTTGCGGCCGACGGTCTTTCCTTCATAGGCAGCGTCGTCGATGGTGAGCTGGATCTCATCCCCGCGCTTGAACTCTGTCAGACCCTTGTCCCGAATGTCGGTCATAAGCTCATCCAGTAGCTCACCTTGAGCAGCAGAACATTTTCCAATGGGAGCTGAAATGTATCTCTGAAATCGTCTCCGAATGACGTACCGTACAGGCCATGCTCGCCGCTGCGGGCCTGAGACCAGACGAGGTAGACAGTGCTCCCCGGCAAATACTCCCAACGGAGTACGAGGTTGGAGTTCAACGAGAGTCGGTTGAAATTGAAATTCAAATTATTGTAGGCGGGTCCGACGGGGGTAAACGTTTCGCCGCCAAGGTAGTGTTGATAGTTCT
>JBBEBV010000138.1:0-1030 GCA_040882165.1 Bacteroidota bacterium | reverse complement strand
GTGCCGTTTGCTTGACTTCCTCCACGGTCGTCGTCGTTTCGCTCACCGCCGTTGCTGTCTCCGAGGTCCCGGCTGCCACCTGGGTGGTCATTGCAACGATTTCGGCTGCGGAAGAGGAGAGTTGGGAAGTGCTCTCGCGCAATGTGCGGGTAATCGTGCGGGCAAGGAAAAAGCTCAACAGCGCCGCTGCCAGGATACCAAGAAAAGAAACAATTCCCGTTGCGATGAAAGCTCCGTCAACTATACCGGTGACGTCGGCGCGGCCTTCGGTCATGAGCCGTACCTGCCGGTCACGAAATGCATCGGCTTTGTCCACTAATTCACGTGACAACGGTCGAACATCTTTGATGTTCGCAGCGAGCGCCTCTTTGCCTTTTCCCTGCTCTGATAGCGCGATACCGTTTTTGATTGCCGCCCAGTGTCTGACGTTGAGGCCGGCAAGCTCATCCACCATCCCGCGGCCGTCGTCAGTAAGAACGAGCGCTTGCATGTTTTCGATGACGGCTTTGAACTTATTCTCATTCTGTTCCAGCTCCTTCAGGTACTCCGCCCGGTTTTCCGGAAACAGAAAAAAAGCCCGGAGGTGTGCGATGCGGTCTCTGGTCTCAAAACGCAATTCATTCGCGGCGTCAACGAGTCCCTCGCGTACATCGATAAACTCGCTGTAAGCACTCTGCGTGACGTTCAATGCATAGTAGGAGACTCCCGCGACAACAGCGAGTGCAGCAATCGTGACAGCGTACCCGCCGATGATTTTCTTGCCGATGGTCATGGTGCGATCTCCGTAGTCAAGTTTCAGGTTGTAGGTTGCAAGTTGCGCCTGCCACTCTCGCTGTACGGGATCCCAAAAATTGGGACTGGTCAGGCGGTGGTCTCCTTAACTCGCACCTCGTGACTTACTCTTACACCTTATATTGTTCTACCAATTGTTTTAACTTCTCTCCCAACTGATGTAGATTCTGCGCAGCCGTCTCGGCCTGTTTGGTGCTTGCCACGTTCTGCGTGCTGGCTTGCTTGATGTTCTCCATCG
>JBBEBV010000137.1:0-1030 GCA_040882165.1 Bacteroidota bacterium | reverse complement strand
GGCGTCTATGTCCGGCATCTGCCGACGGGACGGACCGCGGCAGTCCGGTCAGAGGAGCTCTTTCCCACCGCGAGCATGATAAAAGTCCCGATCATGCTCGGCATGTTCGACAAAATGAGCAAAGGGGAACTCGACTATCACGGCGATCTGGTGTACGACGACTCGCTCCTCTACGAGGGGGAGGATATCCTCGGGGCCTTCAAGGATAGCGCAAAAATCACTTTGAGTAAGGTGATCATGCTGATGATCACCACGAGCGACAACACGGCAAGTCTCTGGTGTCAGGCCATGGCGGGGGGTGGCGAAACGATTAATGCTTTGCTGGCGCATTATGGATTTGACAGCACACGCGTCAACTCGCGCACGCCGGGGCGCAGACCGAATTGGGAGCAATACGGGTGGGGGCAAACGACGCCGCGGGAGATGGCGGAATTACTGGTGATGATCCGGGAAGGAAAAGCAATCAGTCCGGATGCGAGTGAGGAGATGTACCGGATTCTCTGCCGGATTTTCTGGGATGGTGAAGCGCTTTCCCAGGTCCCTCCTTTTGTCCAGGCTGCATCCAAGCAGGGGGCTGTGAACCGATCACGGTCGGAGGTCGTCCTGGTCAATGCCCCTTCCGGCGACTATGTCTTTTGCATCATCACGAAAAACCAGGAGGACCAGAGCTGGAAGCAAGGGAATGAGGGATACCTCCTCATCCGCAACCTTTCCCGCCTGCTCTGGCAGCACTTTGAACCTCACTCGGACTGGTCTCCTGCACCCGGCGTGAAAAAATGGTGGTAGTGGTAAAAGAAGACTTCCTTCTTCCCGGATCGTCCGCTGATGAAGGTAACCTTCAACCGCGCTCGAGTTGAACACGAACGATCCTCCCCCCTACAAGTAACTCAACCACCAGCCCTTCCTCCGCTTCTTCAGATCTGCAAACCAACGACATGGGAAGTACAAGATCACGACGACCAGGGCCGTAATCACGTAGGTTTCCGGAAGACCATATCCGTACTCCGGCGGAGCTTCCCTGACAAACGGG
>JBBEBV010000136.1:0-1030 GCA_040882165.1 Bacteroidota bacterium | reverse complement strand
ATACCTTGAGTATGTCCCCAAGATGAGATTTCCCACGAATCTACGCGAATCTGCACTAATAACTGAAACTGGGCGGTCTCTGAATCATTCTTTGTGAGGATTCGTGGAGATTCGTGGGAGATTTTTTAAGTCTTTTTTTCGGAACGCGACACTAGCAGGATGCGGAAAAAGGAATATTTATCCACAGCCGGAGGCGTACTGATAAAGCACGCGTAGCGTGCCACGATTTAGTAGGATGCTTATGCATCCTTCAATTTATAAGCCTCCGGCTGTGCACTTCGTGGACAAAAGAAACCAGGTTTTTCAGCAACCTGTTAGTTTTTGCTCCCCTCCAGGAGTGCAGCAGCGCTCGAGACAAGAGCGGCTTTCTCACGAAGCACATTTGAGACCCGCACAATTTCCCGATCCGCCTCTTCCCACTTTTTCTGTTCAATCGCTTCCCGGACACCGGGAATCGTCTTCACACCGTAGCCGGTGTAAAATCCGGGTGCGTAGATTAAATGTTTGAACCATGGGCGGCCGGGCAGACCGTCCGGGTGCGTCAGTTTTCGCTCGCTTTGAATGAGCTTCGCGTTCACCGCTTTCAAATCGGACGCAGAGAGTTTATCCTGCCTGATGTTCTTGGCCGCTTTGTCGTACCGGTCGGCGCTTTGGGCAAGCATGTCAATGGCATTATCCAACGGGGCGAAATTCAAATGGGGTGGCACTTCCTCCACCGACGGCGGGATAAGCGGCCTTCTCGGATCATCCGTCGCGGTGAAGACCCCCTCGCCAATCTGCCGGTTCCGTTCCCGGACCTCCTCCTGGGTGGTTTTCAGCAGACGTTTGAGCTCGTCGGAATACTTTCGCACCGTTTCGGCAAGATTAATAAAATCGAATGGAAGAAGCTCCGAGTCCGCCATGCGCATCGTGGCGGTTCCCCCTGTTTGAGAGAGAGCCTTGCCGTATGCAAAATCATGGTCGCCGAATGTGGTGTACCAATAGAAGTCATCGTAGATCGAATGATAAATCCCGCCCCCCGATTCGCCGC
>JBBEBV010000135.1:0-1032 GCA_040882165.1 Bacteroidota bacterium | reverse complement strand
AGCACCTCGTTCATCGATCCCGTCCTGTAGCCCTGCAGGTCGAGTGTGACATACAGATACCCGAGACTCTTGAGATGATTCACGATCTGGTTGCGGAGTGGGTCTTCAAAAAGGCGGTGGAATTCCTGGGGACCGATCTCGAGCCGGGCTGTCCGGTCGTCGTGGTGTCGGACCCGGAAAAACCGGAACCCGAGGTCGCGCATGAAGCTTTCTGCTGCATCGATTTTCATAAGGTTCTCCTTGGTGATCCCGAATCCGTACGGGAACCGGGAAGAAAGGCAAGCAAACGATGGTTTGTCCCACGTTGGAATTGCCAGGTGTCGGGCCAGCACGCGCACATCGTCCTTCGAGAAGCCGGCTTCCAACAGTGGTGAGCGAACGTTCTGTTCCGACTTTGCGCGCATGCCTGGACGAAAATCTCCGAGGTCGTCCGTGATCGTGCCATCCGCGATCCACCGGATCCCCTCGTCCCGGGCAATCTGATTGAGTTTTCCGAACAACTCCGTTTTGCAGAAATAGCAACGGTCCGGAGGGTTCTCTCTGAATTTCAGATTATCGGTCTCCTCTGTGTTGACGACCCTGTACCGGGAGCCGAAGGATTGGGCGAGCTGAATGGCCTCTTCAAATTCCCGGGTCGGATACGTTTCCGACCGGCCGATCACTGCCAGCGCATGGGGGCCGAGCACGTCGGTTGCGACACGGATCAGAAGCGAGCTGTCGATCCCGCCGGAGAAACCGATCGCGACGCTCCCAAGCTCGCGTAGGATCGATTGCAAACGGCTGTACTGAGATGTCAACGCTGGTGAAACCATGATCGTACTGGTTAGTGTGTGCGAGATTGCAGTGCCTCTGTAACCAGAGGTCGTATCTGGTCGAGCGGCATGCGTTGTCCCGTCCAGATCTCGAATGACCGGGCTCCCTGGTGGAGGAGCATCTCGAGGCCACCGATCGCTGTTGCTCCGGCCGCCGCCGCATCTCGTAGCAATGTAGTTTGTAACGGAGTATAAATCAAGTCGAACACAATCTGGTCAG
>JBBEBV010000134.1:3287-5567 GCA_040882165.1 Bacteroidota bacterium | reverse complement strand
AGCTTCATTTTTCCGCGGGAGGATCTCCCCTTTTTGGACGCCTTCAACACCCGTTCCATCGTTTCGCCAAGCAAGGCGGGACTTTCAACGACATGGATCCCTGCCACGCGCATGGCTTCAAATTTCTCGGCCGCGGTCCCCTTGCCGCCGGAAATGATCGCCCCGGCATGTCCCATCCGACGCCCCGGAGGCGCCGTCTGACCTGCGATGAACCCCACCACCGGCTTCTTGACATATTTCTTAATGTACTCGGCGGCTTCCTCCTCGGCCGTTCCACCGATTTCGCCGATCATGATGATGGCATCGGTGTCAGGATCTTCGTTAAAGAGCATCACTGCATCGATGAACCGTGTTCCGATCACCGGGTCGCCGCCGATGCCAATGCACGTCGATTGCCCGATACCGCGCTCCGTCAGTTGCCAGACTGCTTCGTAGGTCAAGGTTCCGCTCCGCGAGATCAATCCAACGCGTCCCGGCTTATGGATGAAGCCCGGCATGATGCCGATTTTCGCCTCACCGGGGGTGATGATGCCGGGACAGTTCGGGCCGATCATCCGGACCCCCTTCACCTTCAGGTATTCATATACTTTGACCATATCGTTGGCCGGAATGCCTTCGGTGATGGTCACCACCAGCGCAACACCCGCATCGGCTGCCTCCATGATAGCATCCGCAGCGAAAGCGGCCGGGACGAAAATAATCGAGACGTTTGCTTTCTCCTTCAACACAGCCTCGCTTACGGTGTTATAAACCGGAACCGGGCGGGGGAGCTTGTCCTTTTCGTTCCCCTGGTACATCGTCCCTCCTTTTCCGGGAGTGACGCCGGCGACGACGTTGGTACCGTATTCGATCATCTGTTTCGTGTGAAAGGTCCCCTCGCCGCCGGTGATGCCTTGCACGACGAGCCGTGTGTTGCTATTGACGAGTACGCTCATGGAAGTAACTCTCAGTCTAAAGGGTTCAACAGTTAATGGATTGTTTCCAGGAAGTCTGCAACCTTGAGAACGGTCGTTTCATCGAACTGTTTCCCGAGAATTTGCAGACCGATGGGAAGCCCTTGCTTGTCCGTTCCACACGGGATGCTGATACCAGGGATGCCTGCCAGATTCGCGGATGTGGTAAAAACATCCGACAGGTACATTTGCAGCGGATCGCTCGACTTTTCACCGGCACGGAAGGACGTACTCGGCGTTGTCGGGGTGATCAGGCAATCGACATTCTTGAAAGCCTCGAAAAAATCGTTTTGGATCAGGCGCCGCACTTTTTGTCCCTTCCGATAATACGCGTCGTAGTAACCCGCCGAAAGGACATACGTGCCGAGCATGATCCTGCGCTTCACCTCCGGGCCGAAACCCAGACTGCGGGATTTCACGTACATCTCTGTCAGATCCCTCGCCCCCTCTGCACGGAAGCCGTACCTTACTCCGTCATAGCGCGCGAGGTTGGAGGATGCCTCGGCTGTTGCCAGGATGTAATAGGTGGCGATCGTGTACTCCGTGTGTGGCAAACTGACTTCCAAGACGATAGCGCCATGAGAACGAAGGATATCGAGTTTTCGTTCTATCGCGGCGCGGATCTCCGGGTCGAGTGCGTCCGTGAAATACTCTCCCGGTATCCCTATCCGGAGTCCTTTCACCTCCCTGTTCAGGGAAGCGCTGTAATCGGGAACCGGGACGTTGACGGAGGTTGAATCTGCCGGATCGTGTCCCGCAATCACCCCCAGAACACGGGCGGCATCCCTGGTATTCAGTGCAAAGGGACCGATGGAGTCGAATGAGGAAGCAAACGCGACCAATCCAAACCGTGAGACGCGCCCGTAGGTCGGTTTCAACCCGACAACACCGGTAAAGGCTGCAGGTTGGCGGATGGAACCGCCTGTGTCCGACCCCAGGGAGGTGGTCGAGATCCCGGCCTTCACGGCGACAGCCGATCCTCCGCTCGATCCGCCAGGCACGCGGGATTCATCCTGGGGAAGCTTGACGCGGCCAAACGCGGAGTTCTCCGTGGAGGAGCCCATGGCGAACTCATCCATATTCGTCTTGCCGAGAAGAATGGCATCGGCCGCGCGGAGCCGTGCAACAACGGTGGCATCGTAGGGAGAAACAAAGTTCTCGAGAATCTTCGAGCCGCACGTGACTCTTTCACCTGCCAGGCAGAGTACATCTTTGATCGTCATGACCATCCCCGCCAGGGGACCTGCCGTGCCTGCGGAAAGCTTCTTGTCAACGGCGCGGGCCTGATCCATGGCTCTCTCGGGAAAAACCGCCAGGAGGGCGTTCA
>JBBEBV010000134.1:2005-3187 GCA_040882165.1 Bacteroidota bacterium | reverse complement strand
CTTCTTTCTCGATATCGTCCTGGACGTCGCGGGCTGCCTTGCGGAACTCGCGAATCCCTTTCCCCAGCCCCTGTGCGAGCTCGGGGATTTTTTTGGCGCCGAAAAAGATCAGAACGAAAACCAGGATGAGAATAATTTCTTGTGTGCCCAAACCGAACATATCCTCCCTTTCATGCGAAGTGTGATGAATGCATTCCCGCCGCCTACACGAGGGCAGGTACAAAACTCTCCACGATGGAGTCGAACACCTTTTTCCCGTCCGTATGACCCAAGGCGGGATCGGACGCACGTTCCGGATGTGGCATCATGCCCAGCACATTCCCCCGCTCGTTGATGATGCCGGCGATACTCCGGATGGAACCGTTGGGATTGGCTTCTTCACTGACCGTCCCGCTTGCGTCGCAATACCGGAACACAATCCTTCCGTCCTCCTCCAGTTTCCTGACCGTATCGGGTTCGGCAAAATAGTTTCCTTCTCCGTGGGCGATCGGAATTTCCAATACCTGACCCGGCCGACACGAACCGGTGAACCGTGTCCGGGGATTCTCGACACGGACATGGACGTAGTCGCAGACGAACTTCAGTGAGCTGTTCCGGAGAAGGACCCCCGGCAACAACCCCGCCTCCGTCAGAACCTGGAAACCGTTGCAGATTCCGATCACAACTCCTCCCGACGCCGCGAACCGAACCACATCCTTCATGACGGGGGAAAACCGCGCCAGCGCGCCGCAACGAAGATAATCGCCGTAAGAAAAACCCCCGGGGAGGACGACGACATCAACATCCCCCAGCGAGCCCTCCTTGTGCCAGATCAGCCGCGCCTTATGTCCCATGATCGTCTCGGCGACAAATTGCGCATCGTGGTCGCAATTGGAACCGGGAAACACAACAATGCCGAAGGTGAGTTTCATGATGCTCAACGCCCCTCTTCTTCCACGGTAAAGCTCACATCCTCCATGACCGGATTGGCAAGCAGTTTTTCGCTCACCTCGCGGGTGATACTTTCCGCTGACTCCATGCTCACCGCGTCGATCTGAAGCTCGACGAACTTTCCCATCCGGACATTCTTGACCGCCTCATAACCGAGGGAATGCATGCCGTGCTGAACGGCCTTCCCCTGGGGGTCCAGGATCGATTTACGGAGCGTCACGACGATCTTTGAGTGGAACAAACGTTTTCTCC
>JBBEBV010000134.1:0-1905 GCA_040882165.1 Bacteroidota bacterium | reverse complement strand
CAGAACCCGGAACCACTCATAGACCGACCGGAGAACACCGAAACCGATGAAGGCCATCATCACGGCGAAGATGAGGCGGCCTTCAGTCACAATCACCACAAGCGCCGCCACAACGAAGAAAGCGATCCTGAAGGGGTGAGCTTTGATCCCCCTTCTTGAAAATTTTGGGAGGGTATCATAACGCACGCTGCTTACCATGAGAAGGGAAAGGCCCCCGACCAACCATCCCAGGGCATCCTTCGTCCACCCGCTGAGCCCATACCCTTCGGTGTAATGCTCGAGAAGAAACGCACAGATGGCCATGGCCGCCGCCGGGATCGGCAACCCCTTGAAATGGTCCTTCTCGAACCCCACGAGTTGCACGTTGAACCTCGCCAGCCTGATCGCTCCCAACACCAACGGCATGGCGCTTACCATAACGCCAAGATTGCCAAGGGTGCCCAGGTGAGCCTGGTAGACGAGAAACGCCGGCGCTGCTCCAAAGGAAACCACATCCGAAAGCGAATCCAGTTCCACACCGAACTGGCTGGAGGAACGGGTGATCCTGGCCATGACCCCATCCAGCGAATCAAATCCGGCAGCGAGAATGATGAACCACGCCGCCACTTCAATGTTGCCCTGCGATGCATTGAGGATCGAGAGGAAGCCGCAAAACGCATTCAGTACCGTAAAGAGACTAGGAACGACGGCACGAGTAATTTTCATGGAAGGGAACCTCCGTGAGCCGCGTTAGTGAAACTCTGCAAGCACAGTTTCGCCCGCCACAGACATATCGCCCACCTGAACCCGTACAGCCGCGTTTGCCGGGACAAAAACGTCCACCCGGGAACCAAACTTGATCATCCCAAACCGTTCACCCGCCCGAACGGTGTCTCCCACACTCAACGTACAGACAATACGGCGGGCGACGAATCCGGCAATTTGCTTGAACAGCAGCTTCCCGTGGGCTCCCTCCATCCCGATAATCATCTGCTCGTTCTTCTCCGAGGCTTTGTCCTCATAAGCGGCAAAATACTCCCCCTTGACGTACCGCAGATGCTTCACCACCCCGGAGACCGGATTCCGGTTGACATGCACATTCAGTGGGGACATGAAGATACTGATCATGACCGCCTCCGACCGGAAGAACTCCCCCTCCTGGACCCTCGCGATCCGGATGACCTTCCCATCTGCCGGAGCAATAACGAGTGTTTCGCCCGGCGGCGTCACCCGATCGGGGTCCCGAAAGAAATTCAACGCGAAGCCAAAGAACACCACCGAAAAAAGGGCGACGCCGTACTTCAGCGCCTTCGGTTCAAGGAACAGAACTGCAACAAAAACCAGGACAAGACAGATCGCTGCAATCGTGAAGAAAACATCATACCCATATTTTGTAATCATGGAACCCTGCGCCTTCCCTCCAGGAGGTTTCCCGATGCTAATTTCATCTCGTCCAAGCGGCACAAAGGGAAGGAATCAAGGAGGGATCGTGTCACCCCCCGGTTCTCTTCTCTTCGTTTTCCCTGACTTCTCAGGCAAAGAGTGTGAACAGAGACCGGGGTTCTCAATAGTGTTTGGAGGATCAAAAGAGCTTTCGACCTGGAGAACAAGATGTGCACAAACTTTGGCAGAATCGTAGTTTCTCGATGTATTTTGATGGAAAACTCAAAAAAGTATATCGAAAAATGGCTCTAAAGTCAAGGTGAAGCGATTGGGTGTGAAGGCCAGGATCAAACCGATGGGTCATAAACGACTATCGTTGCTTTTCCGTGGAGATCATCTTCGAGAATTTCACGCGGAATATTCTCGTTGGAATTTTTCCACTTTTTGTCTAAATTAGAGTTCGTATGAGATTTCGCCGTGAGCCAATCCCCAAGGAAGCCTGTAGGCCGACGGGATTGATCGCGTGAAGCAATGAGCGGCTTT
>JBBEBV010000133.1:0-1040 GCA_040882165.1 Bacteroidota bacterium | reverse complement strand
GTCCCTGGCTCCTCCTTTTCTTCCCATTTCGCCTCATTCGCAGTTAGTCACCCGCAAATTCTCATTTTGTCTACGGTGATTACCGTAGAGCCCTCCGTACGTGCCCGCATTTTCAAAATTACGGTGCGGGGTCGATATCAACATTCCTCATATTCCTTGATTTTGATGACCGAATCGGGGGATCCTTCATCCAATCCTTCCGCTGTGACTCTCCACTTTTCTTCATTCATCAGAGGTTACGATGGGACCAATCAAGGTGTTGATCGCCGACGACCACAAGGATTTTCGGAAGGTCGTTCACAATTTTCTCGACAGTCTGCCCAACATTACGGTAGTGGGGGAGGCCGTTGACGGTATCGATGCCGTACAGCAGACGGAGTTGCTCGATCCGGATGTCGTGCTGATGGACATCGCGATGCCGCGCCGCAACGGGCTCGAGGCGGCGCGCATCATCAAGGACCGGTGGCCGGCGAAGAAAGTGGTGATCACCACGATGTCCGATAGTCCGATATACAGGACCCAGGCTCAGCAGGTGCATGCGGACGAGTTCATTCTGAAATCGTCCCTGAAGCCGGGGCTGGAGGCTGCATTGAACGTTGCCTCCCCGCTTCTGCGATCGCCGCCGCAGCCCCCTTCTCTTCTTCCTTTTCCAATCACGACAACAAAATAACTCTCCATCATTCACCAACACCATATAAGGAGCAACACCATGGCGACAATCAGAATACTCATCGCGGACGATCATGACGGATTCCGTCGATCGCTTTCTGCCTTCCTCAGCGTCCAGCCCGGCGTGGAGATTATCGGCGAGGCGAGGGATGGAGTTGAGGCCGTCGACAAAGCGGCGGCGCTGCGTCCCACCCTCGTGCTGATGGATCTCGATATGCCGAACCGTGACGGTTTCGAAGCGACGCGGCAGATCAAGAGCCTTGTTCCCGAGACACGCGTAGTGATACTCTCCATCTACGGGGACGATGTTTACCGGCGGATGGCGTGGAAGTATTCCGCGGATGGGTTTATCGATAAAAGCGCGATGAAAC
>JBBEBV010000132.1:3365-5633 GCA_040882165.1 Bacteroidota bacterium | reverse complement strand
GATGTCCAGGTCGGAATGGGCGGAACTCAGGAAGGCGGCTTCAAATTGCGATGGGGGAAGATAGATGCCGTGGGAAAGCATAGCCCGAAAGTATTCTGCAAACCTCGACCTGTCGGATGTTGCAGCAGTGGAATAGTCTCTGACGGGCTTGTCGGTGAAAAACAGGGTGAACATGGAACCGACTCTGTTGAGTGTGAGGTCCAGCCCGAGGGTCTTGAGGTTCCCCCGGATTCCCTCTTCCAGTTTCTGTGATTTCTTTTCGAGCTTTGTGTAAAGGGACTTGTTTTTGGAGAGGATCGAGAGCATCGTGGTTCCTGCCGCCATAGCCAAGGGATTCCCCGACAACGTTCCCGCCTGATACATCGGTCCCGCAGGTGCGACAAGCTGCATCATCTCTCTCTTTCCTCCGTAAGCACCAACCGGCAAACCTCCTCCTATAATTTTTCCCAGTGTCGTAAGATCCGGCTTCACACCAAAAAGCTCCTGGGCCCCCCCCAGTGCCACGCGGAAACCGGTCATCACCTCATCGAAAATGAGAACGATCTTCTGCTCGTCGCAGATCTGCCGCAGACCCCGGAGGAAGCCCTCCGCCGGTGGGACACATCCCATGTTGCCGACAACCGGTTCCACGATGATTGCCGCGACGTGACCCGCTGAAGCGAGCGTGAGGTCCCTGACCGACGTCAGGTCATTGTAGCGGGCTGTAAGAGTTGAGGCTGCTACGGAAGGAGGGACACCCGGACTGTCCGGCACGCCCAGCGTCATGGCTCCGGATCCCGCCTTGATGAGGAACGAATCCGCATGGCCATGGTAGCATCCTTCGAACTTGATGATCTTGTCGCGCCCTGTGTAAGCCCGTGCGAGCCTGATGGCGCTCATGGTCGCTTCCGTGCCGGAGTTCACCATCCGAACCACTTCGATGGAAGGGACACATGCGGTGATGAGTTCCGCGATCCGGATTTCCATCTCTGTCGGGGCTCCGAAACTTGTGCCGTGCTTCATCGCCTTGCCGATCGCGGCAAGGATCTTCGGATGTGCATGCCCTAGAATCATGGGTCCCCACGATCCGACATAATCGATAAAGGCATTTCCATCCTCATCCCAGAGACGAGCCCCCTTTGCCTTCCGGATGAACAGGGGGGAGCGCCCTACCGACTGAAAGGCTCTGACGGGTGAGTTCACCCCTCCGGGGATGAGCTTTTGTGCTCTGGCAAAGAGCTTTTTGGATCGCCTGGTGTTCATCGGTTTCATAATCATTCAGTTGACGGAGTGAACAGGTTTCAGGAAACCTTGCTTGCAGTACCATTCAAAAGTGCGCTGGACGGCTTCCCGGAAGGGGGTGACGGTATAATTCAGTTCGCGGCGCGCCTTGTCGCAGGAGAAGTAGTTGTACAACCCGGCTCCGGCGAGGAGCTCTTTCGTGACCCATGGCTTTTTCCGTAAGACGTTCGCGCCCGCCTCAGCCGCCGTACCGATCCATTGGGCGAGACCGATGGGGAGCTTGAATTTTGGACTGATGCCTCCGACGAGGCTTGCCGTGGTGCCGAAAATCTCCTGATGGGTGAGGTTTTCGCCGCAGAGAATGTACCGTTCCCCCACGCGCCCCTGCTTTGCGGCGGCGAGGTGCCCACGCACAACATCATCGATATAGACAACATTCATTCCCCCCTCCAAATAGAAAAAAATACATTTCAACGCTACATCCCGGATAATCTGTCCTCCATGAAAGTGAATATCTCCGGGACCGATGATGACCGCCGGGTTGAGCATCACCGCTTGCAGTCCCTTGTGAACACCTCGCCGGATTTCCTCCTCAGCCCGATGCTTGGAGATCCGGTAACCGACGTCGTAGCCATCCCAATTGAAATTGTTTGATTCGTCCGCGAGCCCATTCCCCTCCGGGTATCCAATCGCTGCGATGGAGCTGGTATGGACGAGCTTCCCCACTCCCAATTCGAGGCAGCACTCCACAACGTTCCTTGTGCCCCGGATGTTTACATCATACATCGTGTCCCGCTCCCGGCGCCAGTACGAGATGACTGCCGCGGTATGGAAAACGGTATCGCATCCTTGCATGGCGCGCAAAAGCGATCGGCGGTCGCGGACGTCCCCTGGAACGTGCTCGACCGGGGCATCCCCAATTGCCCTCTTGTCGGAATTGGCCCGTCTCAGGATTCGAACCGAGCATCCCTCCTGAAGGAGTGCTTTTGCAATACTGGATCCGAGAAAGCCGGTCCCGCCTGTCACAAGAACGTTCTTCATCGGTCC
>JBBEBV010000132.1:0-3265 GCA_040882165.1 Bacteroidota bacterium | reverse complement strand
AAATAGGTGAGGATCAGGTCGGCCCCCGCTCGCTTTATGCTGGTCAGGACCTCCATCATCACCCGGCCCTCATCGATCCATCCGTTCCGGGCCGCGGCCTTGATCATGGAGTATTCGCCGCTGACATTGTAGGCCGCGGTGGGCATGGCGAAACGATCCTTGACCCGTCGGATGATGTCGAGATACGGGAGCGCTGGTTTGACCATCACGATATCCGCCCCTTCGAGGATGTCCTGTTCCACCTCCCGGAGAGCTTCATCGGAGTTGGCGGGATCCATCTGGTGCGAACGCCGGTCACCGAACTGCGGCGTACTCTCAGCCGCTTCGCGGAACGGCCCATAGAAGCCGGAGGCGTACTTGGCGGCATAGGACATAATTGGAGTATTGTGGAAGCTGTTCTCATCGAGGATGCGCCGGATCGCCTGAACGCGGCCGTCAAACATATCAGAGGGAGCGACGATATCCGCACCAGCCTGCGCATGGGTGAGAGCCTCCCTGGCGAGAAGTTCGATCGATGCATCGTTCACGATCTCCTTCCCCTCCACAATGCCGCAATGGCCGTGCGATGTGTACTCACAGAGGCAAACATCGGTGATGACGACGAGCTCCGGGACTTCTTTTTTGATGGCACGGATGGCGCGCTGCACGATCCCCGCTTCATCATACGCCTCGCTTCCGACCTCATCCTTATGCTCCGGTATACCGAAGAGAATAACGGCGGGTACCTCCAGGCTCTTCACCTCCAAGCATTCCCTGACCGTCTCGTCGATCGACAATTGGAACACCCCCGGCATCGAGGAGATTTCCTTCCTTGTTCGAGTGCCGGGGACCACGAACAAGGGATAAATCAGATCGCCGGGCGAAAGTTCCGTCTCGCGGACCATGGAACGGAATGCCTCGTTCATACGTAATCGGCGCAGGCGACGAAAGGGCTCTGTTTCCGTTTTCTGCAGATAGCCTGAATTCGGATTCGCATTAAGCATAGGATAGCCTCTCTAATCGAAAAAAAAGTTTGGACCAGCAAAAATATAGGGTACGATGGCCTCAACCGCAATGAGAGCCCTTGTCGTTCCCGAGGGCGAGAATGACCGGAAGGCGGCACGAGCAGGATGCGAAAAAAGGAATAATTATCCACGGCCGGAGGCCTACTGATGAAGCACGCGTAGCGTGCCACAATTTAGTGGGATGCTCTCGCATCCTTCAGTTTGTAAGCCTCCGGCTGTGCACTTCGTGGATAAAAGAAACGATGTTTTTCGACAAGCTGCTGGCAGAATCAGGAGCGGTTCTTCAGGATTGTCCGGGCTCGTTGGAATACCCTGTCGAACATCGGTTCCGTGAGTCTTCCGGTGAATGTGTTTTGCTGACTGGGATGGAATGAGGCGAGGAGGGTCAAGCCGGTCTGGGGGGTATACTCTGCACCGTGGGAGAACCCCGGTTTCTTCCCGAGGGAGCTTTTTCCCAACTCCTTCAGCGCGTATGCCGCGGCTTCGAACCCGATCCTGCCCAGGCCGATGACGACCGTCATGTTCTTCAGGAGATGCAATTCCCGGATCAGGAACGGCCGGCAATTCTGCACTTCAGCCGGGAGGAGTTTGTTCTGTGGGGGTGCACACCGGCAGGTGGCAGTGATGTAGCAATCTTTGAGCCGTAGTCCATCCTCCCGGGACGAAGAGTCCGGCTGGTTCGCAAATCCGGCCTTGTAGAGTGCGCGGTACAGCCAATCGCCACTCCGGTCGCCGGTAAACATGCGGCCCGTCCGGTTTGCGCCGTGCGCGGCGGGGGCGAGCCCGACGAGGACGACTCTTCCAGCCGGGTCGCCGAATCCGGGAACCGGGCTTCCCCAATACTTCCAGGCTTCGAACCGTTTCACTTTTTCGCGTGCGACCTTTGTCCTCCACCGGACCAGCCGCGGGCATGCGGTACACCGAATGATCTCGTTCTGGAGCTCTGCCAGTTCGGTCAAGAATGATCCCTGATCCTGTTCAGGAAGGTAAGAAGGTGTTTATTGAACTCCGGGCTGTTTTCGAGGTTGCTCATGTGTGCCGCATGCGGAATGATGTGAAGATCCGAGCCAGCAATTGCCTCGTGCATTGTGCGGGAAGCTGCCGGGGGGGTGAGGGCGTCAAGTTCCCCCACAAGGATGAGGGTTGGAACTTTGATCGCCGGGAGGGAGCGGGTTGTGTCGGTTCTTGCTGCGAGGGCAATGGCCGTTCCGCAGATCCCGACCGGGGAGTTGGCGATGATGGCGGTCCTGACCGCTTCAACGGCCTGTGGGGCGGCTTCAAAACTCCGCTCAGCAAAAACCGCCTTGAGAAAGGCTCCGGCAAATGTGGGAACGCCGTCTTTGCGGATGGCCCGGATCGTTGCCGATCGTTTGATCTTCGCCTCATCGGGATCGGGCTCGCTCCGGGTGTCACAGAGGATGAGGGCGCGGAATCGCTCAGGGTGGCGTTCGATTGCCCGCAGCGCGATATATCCTCCCATGGAAAGTCCGCACACCACCGCCTTCTCGATGACAAGATGGTCGAGGAGGGCGATGAGGTCATCGACAAATAATTCGATCGTGTATTGCCCCTCGGCCACATCGCTTTCCCCGTGTCCGCGGATGTCGAACGAAATGGCCCGGATATTGTTCGGGAGGGCTTTCATCTGAGGCTCCCACGTCGTATGGTTGAAGGGAAACCCATGGAGAAACACGACGGGCAAACCCTGGGGCAAGCCGCGTTCCGTATAGTTGATCTGAATCCCGTTGAGTTTGATTTTCATCGGAGGGCTCCTTCTGAAACCATGCTGCGGTCAGCTACCGATTTGGAAGCGATCGTTGCAGGGCAGGTCACTGGGGATAGAAGCTGTGGATTTGTTTCATCGCTTCATGAAGCAGTTCAGCGGACGCGTGCTCTTCGAACATCGGGAAGAGAATCCGGTCTTCTTTACGGATGTGGTCCTCGAGAAGAGCGCCGAACTCTTTGAGCTGCTGTTCCAGCGGTGTGGTGGTGGATTTCTTGAACAGGAGTATCCGTTGTTCCATGGCCCGATGCTGCGCGATCAGCTCATCGATCAATGGAACCGATTTCTTGACATGTTCTTTTGCAAGAGGGAAGAGAGCCTGTTCCTCAGCGTTGAAGTGGGGGCGGAGGTGCTGCTCATAGAACTCGGCAACGTAGTTCGCCTGCCAGAGGGGATCATGGGACCAGAGGCGTTCCAAGGCATCCCTCCCCTGTTGAAGCCGCAGCGCGAGGATCAGTCCTTCATGATGATCGCGCGC
>JBBEBV010000131.1:4437-5643 GCA_040882165.1 Bacteroidota bacterium | reverse complement strand
TTAACCACGGATGGCTCACGGATTAACACCGAAAAATCAAACGATGCGTTTTGGTTTGGTTGAATTGGAAGCCCCCTATCTAACCACAGATGCCATATGGATTGACACTGAATAATTAAACGATTCGCCTGAGTTTCTGTAATTTGGTACTCCCAAAGTTGAAGAGTAATCCCACGCGTAACTTTGTCGTTTTCAAATAATTAAACAGCTGTGCTTCATCGTTCTTGGTCAGTGTTGAGATCGCTTTGTTCTCAACAAGAACCTTCTCTTCCACCAAGAGGTCAGCTCTGAATTTCTTCTTCAAAATGACGCTCTTGTAGTTGATATCTAAATCCACTTGCCGTTGGAAACCAACGTTTACCCATTCCAGCTCGTGACACAGCGCATCCTCATACACCGACTCCAGATAACCCGGGCCCAAAACCCTGTGCACTTCAATCGCCGCACCGATGATCTTGTACGTCAAATCCTCAAACAGAAGTTCAATATTCTTCTTATCGGTGTCCATCTGTGTGCCATCGGTGGTGAAATAAAGAGAGGACCGATGTGGTGTGTCGCTAAAACGATGGGGCAAGTATACAATCTTTTATTTTTCTTGTCAAGTGAAATCTCGGAAAATTCCGAATTTTTTCGGAGGTCAAAAAGCGCCTGATTTTCCCGGGGGTTTTCCGATGCTTCTCTTCTATCCGATGGCTTACGTACCCAGGAAGGTATCTGCGGACCAACCCCGGCGTGAAGTGCGGTGTGGACTTGGGCTCGCCCCTACTGATAGAAACGAAATGTGGTAACAGTCGAGAGGGGATGGAGAAGACCGGGTGAAAAGTGATTAATGACAAGCCCCTGATCGTGCCCAAAAATGGCCGAATAATTGGTTTTTGTGCCGATTTTTAGATAAACTTTTGAAGTTCAACACTCATCTGCCGGAGAATCCCCCATGAAAAAGTTAGTTCTGATGTTCCTTCTCTTCGCCGGACTTTTATACTCCGACGAAGGGATGTACCCCATCAGCGAAATCCACAAACTGAACCTGAAGGCCAAAGGGCTCAAGATCGACGTCAAGGATCTCTACAATCCGAACGGAATTAGCCTGATCGACGCGATCGTGAACGTCGGCGGCTGCACCGGCTCCTTCGTCTCGAACGATGGACTCATCCTTACGAACCATCATTGCGCGTTCGGCGCGGTGCAGGCGGCAAGCAGCAAGGA
>JBBEBV010000131.1:0-4337 GCA_040882165.1 Bacteroidota bacterium | reverse complement strand
GCCGACTATTCGCCGAACAATGTCCCATTCAAACCAAAAAAATTCCTCAAGGTCAATCCGGCAGGTGTGGACGACGGTGATTTCGTCTTCATCCTTGGCTATCCCGGACGGACCTTCCGCCATAACACCTCTCACTATCTTGCATACGAAGAACAGTACCGGATGCCCTACATCGCCAACCTGTACGAATGGCAGATGGCCGTGATGGAACAGTTTGGGGAAAAGGACAGGGGGGTGGCGATCAAACACGATGCGCGGATCAAATCGCTCGCGAATGTGATGAAGAACTACCGGGGAAAACTCAAGGGAATGGAGAGACTCAAACTCCTTGCCCAGAAGCAGGAGGATGAAAAGGGGCTGCAGACTTTTATCAACGCCGACCCGACGCGGCGGGCAGTGTACGGAAACGTGCTCGAAGAGATTGGAAAGGTCTACCAGGAAATGACCGGACGGGTCGAGTCGGAATTGATCCTGAACAACTTGCGGCAAAGCTCCCTCCTTCTCAACGCAGCCTACGTGATCTCCGAAGCGGCAGGTGAACGCCAGAAGCCCGACCTAGAGCGGGTTGCTGCCTACATGGACCGAAACTTCACCACAACGAAGCAGAACCTCCGCTCCGCACTGGCCAACTATTACGAACCGACGGACAAAACGTTCCTGAACGAGCTCTTGCTTCAGGCCTCGAAGCTGCCAGAGGACCAGCGTATCCCGGCCGTCGATGCCATCCTGAAGAGCGGCGACGCCGAACGGGATATCGATCAGTTCATTGAACGCCTGTTTTCGGGCACCGCCCTGGCGAACGCGGATGTTGTGATGGCCGCACTGGATAAATCAGCGGAAGATATCGGACGCATGAACGATCCGTTCATCGAGTTCGCCCGCGCCCTCGCCCCCACCTTCCGCCAATTGCGGGAAACGGCGCAACGGCGTGACGGGGCGCTTTCACGTCTCTCCGCTCTCCTCGTGGATGTAAAAGCGCAGTACCTGAAGACCAATTTCATTCCGGATGCCAACCGGACCCTCCGGCTCACCTTCGGCTACATCCGCGGCTATTCCCCAGCGGACGCCACATACCACAACCCGATCACAACCTTGCGAGGGGTCATCGAAAAGACCACGGGCGTGGAGCCTTTTATCACCCCCCAGAAGATCATCGACCTCCACAAGGCGAAGGACTTTGGCCGTTTCAAGTCCACCAAGCTGAACGACGTGCCGGTCGCACTTCTCTATAATACCGACACCACCGGGGGGAACTCCGGCAGCCCGGTCATCAACGGCCACGGCGAGCTGATCGGTGTGAACTTCGACCGACCGTTCGAGGCGACGATCAACGACTATGCATGGAGCGAATCCTACAGCCGTTCGATCGCGGTGGACATACGGTACGTCCTATGGGTGACACAGAAGTTCGCCGGGGCAACGTGGCTGTTGGATGAGATGGGGGTGAAATAGGAGGTTCCAGGTTTAAGGTTCCAAGTTTGGAGTACAGAGTTCGAAGTTGGAGTCACTTTTTACTTCTTACTTACTCTGTGCATGAGACCGTCGCTAAGGGGCTTGGGATTTGAAATTGAGCAGTTCACCTTCTCACAACCTATGAACAGAAGACGATTCCTCTACGGTGCTTCTCTTCTACCATTCGCAGCAACTGTGCGCGGGATGGTTCCGGCGTTTGAGCCGAAACGGCTTTCCGCCTCGATGTGGATCTACCTGTGGGATTTTGCAGATGAAGGGTACGAAAACATCTTCCGTCGCCTCCAGGAAAACGGGCTGACGGCAGTAAGCCTCGCCTCCGCATACCATGCGGGAAAATTTCTTCTTCCCCACAACCCGAAACGGAAAGTGATTTTTCTTGAGGATGGAACGGTGTACTTTCAACCCACCTCTTCCCTCTACGGACGGATCAAGCCGAAGGTCAATTCCCTCGTTGCGCAGGGGGACTCGCTTGCAACAGTGAAGAGACATGCGGACAAAGCAGGGATGCAAACCAATACCTGGGTTGTCTGCTGCCACAATACGCCGCTCGGGACGGAGTATCCGGACATCGCCTGCGTCAACGCGTTCGGAGACTCCATTCCCCAGAACCTTTGCCCGGCCAATCACGATGTTCGCTCGTATCTCCGTGCCGTTGTCAGGGATATCGCGGGGCACGGCGTCGGGCGCATCGAGCTCGAGGCGATGCAGTTCCAGGGGTACGCACACGGTTTTCATCATGAGCGGGAAGGCATTCCTCTTTCGGCGGCAACGCGCTTCCTGCTCGGACTCTGTTTCTGCCCGTCGTGCATCAAGCGCGCAACGGCAGAGAGCGTTGACATCGGCGGAGTGCGGATATTCACCCGTCAAACGCTTGAAGCTCTCTTCCTGCAACCTGCAACGGTGAATGAACGGTATGCCGCTCTTGCCGACTTGCCCGAGGACCGGTTCAGACCTTTTTTGGAGTGGCGTACGCGGGTTGTAGCATCGCTGGCCGAAGAATTGATGGAGTCCGTACAGGGGACGAACGTAGAACTGAGGCCGCTGGTTTCGATTGACCCCACTGCCCGCACGATGGTGGGGATCGATCCGGAGCGCATTGCGAAGATCACCGGCGGGATCCTCGTCCCCGGCTACGTAAAAGATGGTACAGCCCTTCGCAATCCGTTGAAGAACATTCAAGCTGCCATCGGGAAAGCGGAACTCATCCTCGGATTTCAGATCGGGTTGCCGGAAAGCGGCGGGAGGCCGGAGTTCCTCGACCGCCTCAAAACGGCGCGGGAGCTTGGAGTGACGAGCTTTAATTTTTATAACTACGGTTTCGTTCCGTATGAGAATTTTGGGTGGATCAAGGAGGGGCTGGAAGCAGCCGAAGGCCTATAACTGAAGATCGCGATAGCGATCTTCCATTGGGGCCACGGGCCTATTCCTAACACACGCGCTGGCGTGCGACTCTTGGAAACTGGGGCAACGGAGCATCAGCGCCAGTTTTTACTTTCTACTTTTTACCTCCGGCGCTCCACCCATGCCTTCACTGTTCACTGTTTACGCCGCACGTTTCGTTGAGCCAGGATCCAAATAGTACGATGCTAACGCATCCCAAATACGTACAGCGCTGTTCCAAAGAGTAGCACGCTGTCGCGTGCTTTAATGGTAGGCCGCTGGCGGTCTCCGGCTGTACGGCCATTGATGCAGAAGGAAACGTCGTCGGGAAGGGAGACGCCTACGCGCAAGCAATTCAAACGCTTAAGAACATTGAGTCGGCCTTGGTGAAAGCAGGAGCTGGACTGAAGGATGTGGTGCGGACACGGATGTTCGTCACGAACATCGCGGAATGGGAGAAGGTCGGAAGAGCCCATGGTGAATTTTTTGGAGAGATACGTCCGGCCACTTCGATGGTCGAGGTCAGCAAGCTGATTGACCCTGCCATGTTGGTGGAAATCGAAGCAGAAGCATTCATTACGGAGGATTGATGAAAACACGAATCAACCTGTTACTCTCTATAATTATTCTTGTTTCTTCATTGGCCGTCGCGCAGACGAAGCCGTTCAGGTTTGCATGGCTCAGCGATACACACGTCGGTGCTACGACAGGGGCTGAAGATCTCGGCCTCACCGTTCACGACATCAACGCCATGACCGATATCGCTTTCGTGGTCCTCTCCGGGGATATCACAGAACGGGGCTCCGACGCCGAGCTTGAGCTGGCGAAGGCGATCCTTGACAGCCTCAACAAGCCGTACTATATCGTCCCGGGCAATCACGACACAAAGTGGTCGGAGTCCGGCTGCTCCACCTTCCCCCGCCTCTTTGGGAACGACCGGTTCGTCTTCGACCACGCCGGCTTCCGCTTTATCGGATTTCACCAGGGCCCGATCATGAAAATGGGGGATGGTCATTTCGCGCCCGAGGATGTCCGGTGGATCGACTCTGTCCTGGCCGCCATGCGGGACCCCGACCAACCGGTCTTCATCGTCACCCATTACCCGTTTGATCCTGGCATCGACAACTGGTACGTCGTGCTCGATAAACTTAAACAGCGCAATACACAGGCGGTTCTCGTCGGCCATGGCCACAGTAACCGTAAAATGAACTTTGAAGGAGTGCCCGGTGTCATGGGTCGTTCCAACGTTCGCGCACGCCAATCCCATGGAGGGTACACGATCGCGACCGTCCGGCCGGACAGCATCCTGTTCGCGGAACGGACGCCCGGCGTCGGGACAAAAGCGGACTGGCATAGACTCCCTCTCGGCCCAAGAAGCTACGCAAACGATACAACGACCCATCCCCGCCCTGATTATGCAATCAACAAGGAGTATCCGGATGTTCAGGTCGTCTGGGAGCAGAAGACCGGGTATACGATCGCAT
>JBBEBV010000130.1:0-1047 GCA_040882165.1 Bacteroidota bacterium | reverse complement strand
TTCTGGAGATTATGGAGTGGTCCACTCACCGTGTCGGTAACGAATCGCGGGGTACGGATCCGCAGGGTATTGGATCTTGGAGCAAGCGCGTTGGTTGCCATCTGGACTTCATCAAAGAAAGCGACTGCCGCCTCCTCTGCTTCTTCGCAGAGTTGCCGGTAGTGCTTGACCTTGATTTTTGCCACGAGCCCCTTTTTCGTTTTCGGATTGTAGAGGCGATGGATGGCGAACATGACCTGTGCGCGGGAGATGCTCTTGCCGATGCCGAGTCCCGCGACTGCCTCCAGAGTGTGAGCCTCATCGAAGATGACGAAATCGTCTTTGTACAGGAAGAACTCTTCGGAATCCTGCATTGCGAAGAGGGTAAAGAAGAGGGCGTGATTGATGATCACGACCGAGGCTTCACGCGCCCGGATCTTTGCTTTCTGGAAATAACAGTGGGTGCCGCAAAGACCGGTACTGCAAGCCCCTTTTTCCGAGCAAACCTGCTGCCATACGGTGGGGGAGGGAGTGAACGGGAGGCTCTCAACATCCCCATCCCTTGTCGTTTCGGACCATTCCTTGATGCGGAGCAGTTCCTCCGACTCGGCGGTATCGAAGAGCTGGCGTTGCTGGAGGAGCGCGTTGCGGAGGCGTGTGGTGCAGAGATAATTCCTGCGTCCTTTGAAGACCACGGCGTCGAAGTCCCTGCCGATCATACTCTTGACGATCTCAAGGTCCTTTTTGAAGAGTTGCTCCTGCAGGTTCTTCGTATGGGTTGAGACGATGGCCTTTCGTTTTTCCCGGACGGCATGGAGGATGGCGGGGATGAGGTAGGCGAGGCTCTTTCCGACACCGGTCGGTGCTTCGATGATGAGATGTTCTTTCTTTTCCAACGCGGCAGCGATGGCGAGCGCCATCTCCCGTTGTTGCGGACGGAACTCGAACTGCGGCAATGTTGAGAGAGTTCCATCTTCCGAAAAGATGGAATCGATGCGTTCAGCGATGTTCATCACGTCCAGTATAGCGAAAAAATGAGCAGAAGAAAAACGGAACAGTCCTTGACTT
>JBBEBV010000129.1:1531-5686 GCA_040882165.1 Bacteroidota bacterium | reverse complement strand
AATATCCCGAAGATGAATGCCGCCATTCCAAGGGACACGAATATCCCGAGCCTGATATGCTTGCTGATGTTTGTTTTCATGGGATCTGCTCGTGTGCGTTGTTTGATGTGTTATTCAAAGAATGATCGTACCCATGCATCTTTCGAATTTGCGAGTTCGGCATAGGACCCCTCCGCAAAGCAGACCCCTTCCTTCAAGACGATGATGCGATTCGCTGTGAGCCTGGCGCATTCGATATCATGGGTGATGATGATGGAAGACGTATGATATGTTTCCTGTACGGCCAGAATAAGTTTGCTTATTTCTTTTGAAGTGATGGGATCAAGTCCGGTTGACGGTTCATCATACAGCATGATTTCCGGTTTTAAGATCAATGTTCGCGCCAACCCCAGCCTCTTCCGCATCCCACCCGAAAGTTCAGAAGGCGTCTTATCGATGGCCTCAGAGAGTCCCACATTCTTCATTGCCTCTTGTACCAGCGAGTTCAAGGTGTCTCTTGGCATGGAGTCCAATTGTCTTCGAAGGGGGAATTCAAGATTCTCCCGTACGGTCATGGAATCATAGAGTGCGCCGCTTTGAAACAGGAACCCTATCTTATTGCGCAACTCGCTGAGCTCGCTCTTCTTGAGCTCGGAGATATTCTGCCCAAGGATGATCAGTTCACCGGCATCCATCTCGTCCAACCCCACAATACATTTTATGAGGACAGATTTACCGGTACCGGATTTACCGAGGATGACGAGGTTCTCCCCTTTCCTGAGAACCAAATTAATATCCCGCAACACAACCAGATCGTCGTAGGATTTCTGGAGATGTTTCATCTCAAGGACAATAGTACTGTCCTGCTGCGGCACTTGTTCACCTCTGTCTGGAGTTGCCTGGACTGTCATGCTTCTCTGTACTCGCTTCAGTATTGCAGCAAACTTGTGATTTGCACGGCTATCAAATCAATGAGGAAGACCATGAGCGATGCCAGGACAACAGCGGAGTTGGCCGCTGTCCCCACTCCCTCGGTTCCCTTGTTGGAATGATATCCTTTATGACACCCGACCAGTCCAATGGCGAAGCCGAAAAAGAACGTCTTGATAACGGCCGGGAACAGGTCCTTGAACTCGATGCTTTGAAACACCTGCAAAAAGAACAGGTGGGCGCTGACGTGTCCTTTCAGGTTGACCCCAACAAAGGAGCCCAACAGTCCGACGGCGTCCGCAAACACGACGAGTAACGGGAGCATCAGCGTGGCCGCAAGCACCCGCGTGACGACAAGATATTTGAACGGATTGGTGCCCGATACCTTCATCGCATCGATCTGCTGGGTTACATTCATGGATGCCAGCTCCGCCCCGATTCCGGATCCCACCTTGCCGGCAAAAATGAGCGCGGTGATCACCGGCCCGATTTCCCGGATAATGGAGACTGCCACCATGGCCGGCAGTAACGAGGCAGCGCCGAACTTTGCCAGGGTTGGTCTTGACTGAACCGTCAGTACAAGTCCAATGATAAAGCCCGTAATAACCACCAGAGGCAGGGATTTGTACCCGACCTGAAACAATTGTTTCATCAGCTCCCCAAACTCATACGGGGGTCGCCATACCTCTTTGAAAAAGCGCAAGGCAAAAACCGTCATCGATGACACTTCGGAAAAGAACCTGCCGAAGGCCGAATCAGGAACTTGCCCTGAAACCAATTTCAGGATGATTTTTGGTTTTTCCTTTAGAACGCGTAATTGCTGCGAAAGAATTTTGGCCATGTTCCTTAAGCGTGTTGTTGAATAACCATTCCCCGGTTCATCTTTTCATTCTTCTTCTCTCTTTTGGCCGCTTTTTTTTCCTTCATCGTTTTTTGCGGTTCTTTCTTCCCATCCTTTTTGCTGTCTTGACCTTTTGCCATGATGATTGTCCTTCCAAGGTATGTTGGGAATCCACGTTGAGGAAATTTTCCTCACGGCCCCTGCACGAAAAATGTGTTCCTCGTGCAAGCACCGTTGCAGACATTTATTGAACCGCCGACCCCACGACGCGTTTCACCTGCTGGCCGGCGCGGAGCTGCCCGTTCTGTTCCACTTGATTGACCAGTGCAAGGACTTCGAGTGAAACGCCGGAAGGATACTGCCGGTGAAACTCCGTCAGTGACATTGCCTTCGCGATGGTGACGATCTTGAGACGTTGAGGCTGCATCGAAAGCATGCCCGCATCCGTCAAACGATCGAAGCTGGCGATCGCCCGTGTCATTCCTTGCTCATAGGTGCCCCAGCCTGCCTGGCTGGTGTAGCCCAGGAGTTGATAGACGCGTCCATCGTATTCAACGAACGCCACAGTCCCTTGCACGACTCCTTGCTCCGTTTGTGCTGTGAAACCGCCGGATGAAGTCCGGAAGCCATGGATGCTGGTGGATCCGGTGCGCAGCACGGTTAATCCTTCCTGAGAAAAGAATTCCCTCGCCGCCTCCTCGCTGGATTTCTTGCTGGAGAAGGCAATGACAACGATCGCATCTTCTTTCGGGCTCACTCCCACAACCGCTTGTTTCTGATTCATCCGGGTCCATTCCGCGGGGAAATCGAAGCGGAATTTCAGATCCGGCTGGTAGAAGGTATTGCCTTTGAAAAAGCCCTCCCGCGGATTCAGCCCAAACATCATGCCGTCAAGCTGCTTCAGATAGGATTCCCGGTTGATGGTACCCCCTGTCGCGCCCATCGTGCTGATGATTTCAGCGATATGCTCGCGTCGGTTTCCGGGGCTGGGATGCGTGGCCAACCATTCCGGAGCGCGACCGGTACCGCCTTCCTGCGAGAGACGATCTAACATACCCATCACCGCACCCAATTGACGCGGATCGCTCCCCGTCCGTGTCATGTACCGGACGCCAAGCTCATCCGCCTGATTTTCATCGTCACGGCTGAACTTGAGGAACAAGAGTCCCAATCCCGTTCCAGCCAGGTCGGCGTAAGGCTGAATTTCGGGGATCAAGGCCGTTCCAAGTCCAAGCCCAAGCTGGGCAAGCTGCGAAGTTGCCATCTGATGAACCGAATGTTGCGCTGTGACGTGTCCGATCTCGTGCCCCATCACGCCGGCGAGTTCTGCTTCGCTGTTGAGATGGGCGAGGATGCCGCGCGTGACATAGATGAACCCTCCGGGAACCGCAAAAGCATTGACGACCGGGTCATCCACCACGCGAAATGTCCACGGAAGGTTCGGGCGCTCGGAAGTTGACGCGAGCTTCGTCCCCAATTGATGGACGTACCGCTGGAGCGCTTCATCCGGATACAAACCGAGTGAAGCGCCGATTTCCTGGTCGGCCTGTTTCCCCATGGCGATTTCCTGAGCTTCACTGGTGAAATTCAGCCGCCGCTCGCCGGTGGCGAGGTTGGTGGAGCATCCTCCCATCGTGACGACGAGAGCGATCGCGAGGAACGCGAGAGGATGAAGAAAGGAAGAGAGCATGCGTTGTACAGACGAGATCCTGCCATAGGCGGGACGGGTGTGTGATGACAGTGATTTCATAGTCAGCCTCTTTTTCTCCGGTGAAGAGTGGTGTGGCGTTGATTGATTTCACGTTCCTGAGATGATGGCATCCAGCCAGGGATGAACCCTTGTCGCTCTACCCGGGGCCCTCGCCTGGTCCTTTCATTTTGCCTCAAAATCCGACAACATCCTGCACGGCCGTGCGAAGTGCGTACCATACATACTGGATGAACGTGTCGTCCGGCTTTCGCATATAGTTTACCTTGCCAATTTTGAACGAATCCGGTTTGTCCGGCACATTGGTCCCGTGGATCTTGAATTCATTGGCGATGAACGAAGTGATCTTGTCGGAAAGACCCTTTTCGCTTCCCGTTTGTTTGCTAATGGCTGCAAGGCTCAAGCCCCGGTAAATTCCGCGCAAGCTGCCGAAGGCGCGTCCTGAAACAACATGGACATCGAAGTTCGCCCGCTCAAGGCTTCCGTCCTTAATGCGCATCTGCTCGGCTGGCTCAAGGAATGAATTGAGGGCGCGGAGATCCATGCCGCCCAGTGAACCGGAGTATTCCAATGAGAACTCCGGCGATGCAACAGGAATCGATATCAGCATGTCGATCGTTCCGGCCTTCGCCAGGATTGCCTGGGCGCGAAGAACAATGGCGGCGCTACGGTCACCATGGTTTGCGATCCCTTCTGC
>JBBEBV010000129.1:0-1431 GCA_040882165.1 Bacteroidota bacterium | reverse complement strand
TCGAGACACGCCAAACCTGTTGCTTTGGCATGGGGAACAACCAGGCGATACCGGGTTTGTCTGAACTTGCTTGCCGCAAAAAAACTCCCATCATCACCCAAAGGGTGATACTGCAAGGACTCAACCACGAGCTCTGAATCCGGCACCGATACGCGCAGTTGTTCGCTGCGAAGTTCATACTGTGACTGGGGGAACCTCAGCACAACAGCCTGAGCATCGACGACGGTGTTGGCAACGTCATCAGGAACAAGAGTTCCTCCCCAGAGGATGTGCATCCAGCTGATCCCCTCCGCGGAGATCGAAGCGATGCTGCCCGATGTCGTTCCATCGACGGCACTCAACGCAACGGAGTCAAACGCAAAGCGGTTCCTCATGACACTGTACTGCATGTCGGCGATGCGAAGCGTGTACTCGGGAAACGCTTCCGCGAAAGCCCCGGTAATTCCGGGCTTCACGAATCTGTTCATGAGCGGATCGGCGAAGAGCAGGAGGGCCAGGCCGCAGAGGAGCACCAGTGCTCCCACGCCAAGCCCCACAGAGGCCACGATCCTCAGCGGTGACATCGATGGTCGATTGGTTTGTCGATTCTTATTCTTCATGGAGCGGCCACCTTGTCTTCTTTGTCATGATCGCCTCATGCGCGTACTGTGCATCAACACCCGCGGGCAGAACAAATGGATGGTTGTGGAGGTCAGATCAAGCTCACGAATGCAGCAACCCCGGATAGCACGATCAAGACTCCGGAAATTCTGTTCACCCATTGGAGTCCGCCGGAGTTCAGCTTTTCTCTGAACAATGTAGCAACGTAACCAAGACCCAGAAACCAGAGAGATGAACCCACAGACACTCCAAGGACAAGAATGCATGCCGAAAGGATGCTCAGCTTTTGTCCCAGCCCAAACGCGGCGAACACGGCAACAAAGGCGAAGATGGTCACCGGATTGGTGAGTGCGAGAAGAAAGGAGGAGACGAACGATCCCAGCAACGCTTTGTGGACGATAGGGATGTTAGGGTTTGCGAGTTTGATCCGAAACGTCCTTATCCCCAGAAACAGGAGTAATCCTCCTCCAACCAAACGCAGCCAAAACTGCTGGCTGGTGATAAGATCCGATACGAAGGTGAGGCCGAACGCGGCGAAGGCGGCGTACAGCGAATCCGCAGCCGCGGCCCCCAGACCGACAACCAGCCCGCGCGCGTGCCCCTCCGCGAGTGTCTTGCGGATGCACATGATTCCGATCGGCCCAACAGGCACTGCCATCGCAAAGCCGATAATCAGTCCTTTGAAGAAGAAAATTGGGTCCATGCTCTCAACGTCCGGTCCACTCGCAGTGGGGAGTATGTGGATTAGAAGCGGTCTCAAAAACAGGTAGCAACGTCATTGCGAGCGATTTGTGCGAAGTCGACCAAAGGCCGATTCTCGTTCCAATCGTT
>JBBEBV010000128.1:0-5716 GCA_040882165.1 Bacteroidota bacterium | reverse complement strand
TTGCTTCTCTTAACTCTTCTCCCTACTTTCGTCTTGAAATTTATCTCTTGAGGACCACTTTGACACTTCAATTTCTCGGCGCGGCGCAAACAGTAACGGGATCGATGCACCTGGTGTCCGTCAACGGATCCCGCCTGCTCCTCGATTGTGGGTTGTTTCAGGGGAGACGTGCGGAGTCGTATGAGAGGAACAGAACCTTCCCCTTCGATGCCTCGACCATTGACGCCGTCATCCTCTCCCACGCACACATCGACCACGCAGGTAACCTCCCGAACCTGGTGCGGAGCGGTTTTTCCGGACCGATCTATGCGACAAGCGCAACCCGGGATCTCTCCGATGTGATGCTGCATGATAGTGCGCGCATTCAGGAACGTGATGCGGAGTTCGTCAGCAAGAAAAACAGGCGCCGCGGCGAACCGGGTATCGAGCCGATGTACACCGAGGCCAACGTCGACCAAACGATTCAGCAAATGCGCGGATTTCAGTACGGTGAATCGATCGAGGTCGTCGGGGGAGTGAAGGTGGAGTTTATTGACGCCGGACATATTCTCGGCTCCGCGGTCATGCGGTTGGAGATCGACGAGCATGGGAAGAAAACAACCCTTGGTTTCACGGGGGACCTCGGACGGAAGCACATGCCGATCCTCCGGGATCCCGATCCCATGGGCAATGTGGACTTCCTGATCTCTGAAAGCACCTATGGGGGAAGGGTCCACGATCCGATCCAGGGCATGGAGCGGTCCCTTGCAGAGGTGATAGAGCGGACCGTGCAACGGGGGGGAAAGATCATCGTCCCCGCCTTCAGTGTCGGGAAGACCCAGGAATTTATCCAGGTCCTCTTCCGGCTCAATGAAAGCGGCAAATTCCCGGGGCTCCCGATCTATGTTGACAGCCCACTCGCCGTCAATGCAACAGATGTGTTCCGCTCGCATCCCGAGTGTTTCGATGATGAAACGCTTTCAATCCTCATGGGGAGTGAAGATCCTTTCGGCTTCGGCCGTCTCCGGTACGTCCGGGACGTCAACGAGTCGAAGAGCTTGAACGACCGGAAGGAGTCCTGTATTATCATCTCCGCTTCTGGTATGTGCGAAGCGGGAAGAATCCTGCACCATCTCGCGAACAACGTTGGAGATGAACGGAACACCATCCTGATCATCGGCTTCATGGCAGAACACACCCTGGGCCGCCGGTTGGTGGAGAAACAGGAGGAGATCAAAATCTTCGGCGACATGTTTGCGAGGCGGGCGGAAGTCGTTGTTCTCAACTCATTCTCCGCCCACGCCGGACAGGACGAGTTATTGAACTACATCAGCGCCATGGACAAACGCATCCTCAAGGACGTCTTTCTCGTTCATGGGGAACTGAAGCAAGCGCAACTCCTCCGGGACAAGCTCACCGAGGGGGGATTGAAGCGCGTCCACATACCGGCCCGCGGGGAAAAGGCGGAGTTGCCGTGATGCGGATCCTCGTCACGGGAAGCAGTGGGCTTGTCGGACGATACGTTGCCGATGAACTTGCCCGGGACCATGAAGTCCACCTGCTTGACCTTCAACCTCCCCATCGCGACGACCTGGTCTTTCATCAGATCGATCTCCTGGATAGCAAGGCTTCCAGAAGGATCATCAAGGGATATGATGTGGTGGTCCACCTGGCCGGGATCCCCCATCCGCTGAATCATCCCCCTGAACAAGTATTTCGGACCAATACCCTTGGAACTTTCAATCTCCTGGAAGCTTGCTCTCTTAACAACATCCGAAGGTGTATTTTTCTGTCGAGTGAATCGACCCTCGGATTTGCCTTTTCAACGACCAGGATGGTGCCGGACTACCTGCCGATCGATGAACGTCACCCTCTGAGGCCTCAGGATCCGTACGGGTTGAGCAAGCTATCGTGTGAGCTTCTTTGTCAGGGGTACACCCGTAAGACGGGGATGCAAACAATCTGTCTCCGCCCGCCCTGGATCTGGGTGCCCGAACCAAAGGAAATAGAGCTCTACCGCCAACTGGTCCGCGATTACACTCAGTGGTTCAAAAACCTCTGGGCCTATATCCATGTAGCTGATGTGGCGCAAGCGATTCGTCGGTGCGTGGAATCAACGTCTTTGCCGCGGCATGATGCCTATTTCATCTGTGCCGATGATAACTGGACGGATGTTGAGAGCCCGACGCTGGCGGAAAAATTCTATCCGGAAACAACCTCTGTCTCCAGGAGCTTCGTGGGGATGGCATCCTTCATCAGCAACGAGAAAGCGAGAAAGGCCTTTGGTTTTCAACCGGGATTCCTGGCGACTGATTTCATTTTTCCCAGAAGTGCATAAGCGCTGGCACGGAAACTACCGAACCAGACTCTGAGACCTCGCCAACCCAATGCCCCATCCTGTCCTGATCGATACCGATGCCGGAGTTGATGATGCCCTCGCGCTGATGCTGGCATTCCGGTCGCCGGAATTATCCGTGAAGGCTGTCACGACGGTCGCGGGGAACGTCGGTGTGCGCCATTGCACGCGGAATGTTCTTGCAATCCTCAATCTCCTTCAAGTCCCCGAGCGACCGGAGGTGGCCGAGGGTTCGCACAGACCGATGCGTCGACGCCTCTTTTCTGCTCCGGAAGTTCATGGGAAAGACGGACTCGGGGATGTCCGGGCATCGCTGACGAAGGTCGCAGGTCGCGACTTGTTTCATCACGATGCCGTCGACACCATCATCCGCGCAAGTCAGAGGTACGGCAAGAAGCTGACCATCATCGCCATCGGGCCGCTCACGAACCTCGCGCTTGCCCTGGCAGAAAATCCACGGGCGATGCAGAAGGCCGGCCGCATCGTTTCGATGGGGGGCGCATTTCGTGTACCCGGGAACACGGGTCCCGTAGCGGAATTCAATTACTTCGTCGACCCTGAGGCCGCGCACACTCTCCTGAACGCAGGTTTACCCATCACGGTCATCCCCCTCGACGTGACCGAGCAGCTTGCCGTCCTGCGGCGTGAGCTCGAATACCGCGCCCACGCCAGGCCGAGCCGCGTGGCAAAAGCCGTCCTCCGTTTTACGCGACGGTATATGTTGTATCATCAAAAAACGGAGGGTTTCAACGGCGGGTACCTGCACGATCCCCTCGCGGTTGCCGTTGCCATTGATCCGTCATGCGTGGAAACAAGACGCGCGCACGTTGACGTCGAATGTTCCGGAAAGTTCACGCGCGGAATGACCGTGGCGGATTTCCGCCGGCGGCCGGGCCGAAAACAGGACTCCGTGAAAGTGGCATTGAAAGTCGATCGCGAACGATTTTTCAGACTTTTCCACGCACGGTTATGGAGATGAGGCTTGTCTTCATAGCGCCGTTTCTGGTCGCCGGCATAGCGGTCCAAGCTCAGGAAATCCCTCCAGCGGCGCTTTCCCGTGTTCCTTCCGACACCCAGCGCGTTTCCTCCCTCAACTTTGAACGAATCCTGAACACCTATCTCTGGAAGAACGACCTGTTCTATTCGACGGCGTGGGAGGGCGTTGCGTTGAATTTCCGCCAGCATCTCCGGTCGAGATTGATACGCTCCGAGCAACGATCCATCCAGGACGAACTTATCGACTCGCTTGATGTCGCGTCGGGCCTTGGGAGCGGCTGGTTTGCTCAGGCGCAGTTGCGTTCCTCGGTCCTCTCCGACAACCGGTCGACGGATTTGGGCAGGTCGTTGCAGCATAAGGGGCTGGTCGGAGTTCGCTATGCCCCGGGGAGCCGCTTCCTGGTCTCCGGGATGGCAGGGTTTGATTATGACACACAGCAGGATGAGCAGGACCAGGGATTCTCTTATCTCCTGGAGGCAGGGGTGAGAGGTCTGGCTCTGGAGGAATTCCGCGCATCGTTTGCATCGCGATGGATGCAGTCGTTCCTGTCCCCCCGAAGGCCCGGGTCGGGTGAGGCAAGCGTCAGCCTTGTGCGGGACTTTGGCGGAGGAACGGTGGATTCCATGGTTGTTGAGTACTCGCGACAAAAAAGGGAGTTCTATACAAAGGCGGATGTGCAGGTCGGCGGTGTGTTTGACGTTGCCAACAACATCTTTCAGCGGGAGGCGGAGGGGTTTGCCGCCGGCAACTACCTGACCTACCAACCGGGTGAGGACAGCCGCGTGACCCTGGAGACAGGGGTATTTTCACGCACGATCGACCGGGGCTTGCGTTACAAGATCCTTTCCGGTTCCTCCCCCACGCCCCTCGATATCCGCATCCAGGAACTTCAACTTTTCGGGACGCTTTCCACCGGGTTCCGGGTGACGGAATGGTTCTCCGCCGATCTTGCCTTGTCCCACACTGAACGGGAGGAACGACATTCCGTCCGTGACGAGCCGGGGGCGCAGGAGACGTTCCTCCAGCAACAGGAACGGAGCGAGCGAAGGCTCGATAATATTGCCCGCAGAACCTCCCTGGCATCGCAGCTCCGAACGAGCCTTTCGCAAAAAGATCAGTTGAACTTTGCAGGATCGGCAAGTATCTTACGCTACGATACACCCGATACGTTGAACATCGACGACCGGGATGAGCTGCTGATGACGTTCGGGATGGAGACCATCCATCGGATCACCTCCGAACTGACGCTGCGGCTCGAGCTGGGAGCTTCCCTCAGTCATCTGGTGTATCTGCACCGCTTGCAGAGCGCAAACAATAATTGGAACAGAATTCTGCGGTTCTCACCTGCAGTTCTCTACGCTCCATCGGGGGCCTTCCGAACGGTTAACCAGGCGGAAGTTCTTGCCAATTACACGGTGTACGATTTTGAGGAGCAAGCCGTACTGACCCGGAGCTTTTCATTCCGGCAGGCATCATGGCTTGACTCGACACAGGTGCAGATCGCCCCGCGGCTCAGCCTGAACCTGGTGGCTGCAGTACGTGTGTACGAGCGGGGTGTTCTGATGTGGACGGAGTTCAGAGAGCGTCCGCAAAACTATTTTGTCGAGCAAACGTATTGGCCGCAGTTCATGATGACTGTCAGCAGTTCCATTCGTCTGGGCATTGGATACAGGTGGTTCAGCCAGGATCGGTATCAGTACCGGGAATCCGAGCGCGTGCTGGAACGGAGGCTCAATACCTCCGGCCCCACGGTCTTCTTTCGGTGGGAAGGTCTCGCGTACCGGCAGGTCAGCGTTGAGGGATGGAGGGAAACTCAAATGCAGGACGGGCAGGTTGTCCGCACCGTCCCCAATCTCTCACTGAATGTCAGCTTGGCGCTCTGAATGAAGAAACGCAAAACAGCATCTCTCCGGCGGACGCCCACCCCGAAAAGAATTTCCCGCCCTACCGGAAAATCCACCTCCGCTGTCTCCCGGATTGAGATTCGAAGCGATCCGAAGGAAATCCGAAAGGTGGAACCGTTCCTCCTGAAGGTCAACCAATCGGCCCGGATCGATGATGGGACCTTTTACCGTTTGCTGGTTGCGACCACCGAAGCGGTGAACAACGGAATTCTCCATGGCAACAAATCCGACCCGAAGAAAAAAGTAACCATCATATGCACGGTGAGCCACGATGCACTCGTGGTTCATGTTATGGATGAAGGGGAAGGGTTCAAACCCGAGACTATCCCCGATCCCCTGGAGGAGGAGAACTTGCTGAAAACAAGCGGGCGGGGAGTGTTCCTGATGAGGTCGCTCATGGACGGCGTGAAATATGAGATCACCCCCCACGGGACCGACGTGGAACTGACCATCAACCTGAAATTGCTTCAATAGCAGTCT
>JBBEBV010000127.1:27595-35064 GCA_040882165.1 Bacteroidota bacterium | reverse complement strand
ATTCAGTACTCTCTTATCGGGAGTCTTCTAACTAATGCTGCTTCAAAAAAGCAATTTTGAATCTTGTGGTAGTGCAAAGCGACTCTCTTTGATTGAGTCAGAGATGGGTGTTGTTGACGACAGCCGCGGTTCCCTCTCCTCTTAGGAGAGGGTAGGGTGAGGTCTGAGATGTCATCTCGCCCTACCCGCCCGACTGCCTGAGGCAATCAGGCGGGCGGGCATTTTGGACGGCCTCGGCCCTGTACCATCTTCGTTCAGGAGAGAATAGAGGAATTCCCAAGAGCACAAGGTTATTTATTGGCACCAGCACCAGCATAACTTAAAAATCGAAAACGAAGAAAGCGAAACGATATGCAACAGAAAGCTGATATAGGGTTGGTCGGTTTGGCGGTGATGGGAGAGAACCTCGTGCTCAACATGGAAAGCCGGGGATATTCAGTCGCTGTCTATAACCGGACCCTCGAGAAAGTCGAGCACTTTGTGCAGGGTCGCGCAAAAGGAAAGAACATCATCGGCACGCGGTCGATTCAGGAACTCGTGCAATCGTTGAAAACTCCCCGCAAGATCATGTTGATGGTGAAAGCGGGGAAGCCCGTGGACGATTTTATCGGGTCTCTGATACCACATCTTGAGAAGGGCGATATCATCATCGATGGCGGGAATTCACATTTTCCCGACACCATACGAAGGGGGAAAGAGCTCGAAGGAAAGGGATTCCTTTACATCGGCACAGGAGTCTCGGGAGGCGAGGAAGGGGCGTTGCACGGTCCTTCGATCATGCCGGGGGGATCGGTGGCCGCATGGCCGCACGTCAAGCCGATCTTTCAGGCCATCGCCGCCAAAGTGGAGGATGGGACTCCGTGCTGTGATTGGGTTGGAGAAAATGGCGCAGGCCATTTTGTCAAGATGGTGCACAACGGGATCGAGTATGGCGATATGCAGCTCATCTGCGAAGCATATCAGATTATGAAGGAACTTCTCGGCATGAGCGCAACTGAAATCCATGAAGTGTTCAAGCAGTGGAACCATGGGGATCTCGACAGCTATCTCGTCGAAATCACACGGGACATCCTCGCCTTCAAGGATACGGACGGCAGCCCGCTGGTGGACAAAATCCTCGACACAGCAGGTCAAAAGGGGACGGGAAAATGGACAAGCGTCACGGCGCTCGACCTTGGTATTCCCCTCACGCTGATCAGCGAGGCAGTGTATGCCCGTTGTCTCTCCGCGATCAAGGATGAACGCGTGCAGGCGTCCAAGGTGCTTCACGGCCCTACGCCGAAGCATGCCGGTGATCGCGGGACCTTCCTGAAGGAATTGGAAAAAGCCCTGTATGCTTCGAAGATCGTCTCTTACGCGCAGGGATTTACCCTTTTGCGCGCTGCCGCTGACGAGTTCCATTGGAAGCTGAACTACGGCGCGATCGCATTGATGTGGCGCGGTGGCTGCATCATCCGTTCGGCCTTCCTCGGGAAAATCAAGGAGGCGTTCGACCGGAATCCATCCATGGCAAACCTCTTGCTCGACCCCTTCTTCCGAGAGAAGATCGAAACCTCTCAGGGGGCGTGGCGGAGCGTGATCTCGACCGCCGTTTTGAACGGCATCTGGATACCGGCCTTTTCGACTGCGTTAAGTTATTTTGACGGTTACCGCAATGCACGACTCCCGGCCAACCTTCTCCAGGCACAACGGGATTATTTCGGCGCGCACCAGTACGAGCGGATCGATAAACCACGTGGCGAGTTCTTCCACACGAACTGGACGGGCCGTGGAGGCGAGACTGCTTCGACAGCCTATGTGATCTGATCGCATGGGATAAGGCGGTCATAGTTTGATGCACGCTCACCGATTCCGGGAAATAAGATTCCCTTCAGCTTTGCTGCCCACGTAAACGGTCCTCCCATGGATTAAAGTGTTTTAGGCAGAAAACAGAGCGTTCGTCTGATGCTCGTGCCCTTCGTGTCCCTTCTTGGTCTTCGTGGATAAGATCTTTCCCGGCTTGCTTCAAGATCATTTGTTGGTTACTTTTTCGGACACGTATTCCTTCATTATCGTTCATGCCGACAACAACACCGGTTGTACTAGTCACGGGAGCCAGCCGTGGGCTCGGAAAAGGCATCGCCATCCATTGTGCGAAGCTTGGCTTCTCCGTCGCGATCAACTACGCAGGAAACCGGAAAGCCGCCGAAGCAACCGCGGAAGAATGTTCGAATCATCGCGTCGATAAGGGACAGCGGTTCGTTCCGGTCCAGGCGAATGTCGGTTCCCCTGAAGATCGTATGCGGTTGGTTGAAACAACCTTCAAGGAATTCGGCCGGATCGATGCCCTGGTGAATAATGCCGGGATCGGACCCCGGACCCGGTCTGACATCACCGAAATGACTGAGGAGTCCTTCCGGGAGGTTCTCGGCATTAATTTGCAGGGAGCCTTTTTCCTCACCCAGGCAGTAGCCCGGCACTGGTTGAAGGGAACAACGGAGCCTGCCATTGCGAGCGGGTTCAAAATCATTTTTATTTCCTCCGTTTCGGCGGATTCGGTCTCCCTGAACCGCGGCGAGTACTGCATATCGAAGGCCGGTTTGTCGATGGCGTCGAAGCTCTGGGCGGCCCGATTGGCCGGAGACGGAATCCAGGTCTATGAACTTCGCCCCGGTATCATGCTTTCCGATATGACGAGCGGCGTGAAAGAGAAGTACGATACACTGCTGGCAGAAGGTCTTGTTCCCCAAAAGCGCTGGGGAACGGCCGAGGACGTTGCACAGGCTGTCGGTTCCATTCTCTCCGGACAATTTCCTTTCTCCACAGGCGCCGTGATTTCGATTGACGGCGGCCTGCATCTCCACAAGTTTTGACGCGGCATGATCAAGATCAATCCCCATCTCAGTCCGGCCAACCTGCTTCCAGGCATCGACCGGATTTTCGAACTCTCAGGACAGAAGATCCTGAACCTGGACCATTCATGGGACCCGGCGCATGGGACACCGGTATTCACCGTGCAGGGACGTTATACCTCCCGCGGCTGGACGGAATGGACCCAGGGCTTCCAGTTCGGAGCGTCCTTGCTCCAGTTTGATGTGACGCGGGAGCAACGTTTCCTCGAGATGGGCCGGAGCGCCACGGTTCAGCGGATGGCCTCCCATGTGAGCCATATCGGAGTTCACGATCACGGTTTTAATAATATCAGCACCTATGGAAACCTGCACCGGCTGATGCGGGAAGGAACGATCCCCCAGAATGAGTGGGAGAAAAACTTCTATGAACTCGCGTTGAAACTGAGCGGGGCGATTCAGGCATCCCGATGGACCAACCTCGGACACGAGCAGGGATATATTTATTCCTTCAACGGCCCCCACTCGTTGTTTGCGGACACGATCCGGTCGCTACGGGTTCTGGCGGTTGCGCACCAGCTTGGGCATGTCTTGATGGGTGAGAAGGATGTCAGGATCAGCCTGCTGCAACGGTTGCTCCAGCATGCCGAGACCACGGCCCGGTACAATGTGTACTTCGGGGCTGGGAGGGATGCCTATGATGTGCGCGGGAGGGTGGCCCACGAATCCATCTTCAACATGAACGACGGTTCCTACCGCTGTCCCAACAGCCAGCAGGGATACTCTCCGTTTACAACGTGGACAAGGGGACTTGCCTGGATCCTCTGCGGGTATGCCGAGCAGCTGGAATTCCTGAACGCATTACAGGATACTGAACTCGCTCCCTTCGGCGGCAAGCAGCAGATTCTCGATGCAATTCGGGGTGTGGCCGAAGCTGTTGCTGAGTTTTATATCGGGCACACACCGACAGACGGTATCCCGTACTGGGATACCGGGGCACCAGGGCTCGAAAAACTCGGCGACTACCTCAGCAGGCCCTCTGATCCCTTCAATGAACACGAGCCCGTTGACAGCTCCGCCGCCGTGATTGCGGCGCAGGGTTTGATCAGGTTGGGAAACACTCTGGAAGGAACGGAACGTGGTGTGCGATATCTGCAGGCCGGATTGACGGTGGCCGGAGCGGTGTTCGATGAACCATATCTTTCAAGCGATCCGAAGCACCAGGGACTGTTGCTGCATGCGGTGTATCATCGTCCGAACGGCTGGGATTTTATTCCCCCCGGCAAGAAAATTCCCATGGGAGAATCATGCATGTGGGGAGATTACCACGCGCTGGAGCTGGCGTTGATGATTCGCCGGATGGCGAAGAAGGAGCCGTACTACAAATTTTTCATAACGTAAGATGGTGGTCGGATCTTTAGACCCGACAGGATTGGCAGCGCAACCCTGAGAGCAACCATGACCAAACAAGAAATCCTTGACCGTATCCTGTCCACCGGCGTCGTTGCCGTGATTCGCATGAAAGACACCCAACGCCTGAAGAAGGTTATCGAAGCGATCCGGCTGGGCGGGGTGAAATCGATCGAAATTACCATGACGGTCCCGGGCGCCGTGGACATTATAGCCGACCTGGTCAAGACCGTCCCGGATGACGTTCTTGTAGGTGCCGGCACGGTGACTGATGTTGAGACGGCCAACAAGGTGATCGATGCTGGGGCCAAATTTGTCGTAGGCCCGATTCTCAATGTGGATATCATCAAGCTCTGTAACCAGCGCGGTGTCGTGATTATGCCCGGTTGTTATACTCCGACCGAGATCTTCACGGCGTGGAAGGCCGGGGCCGATATCATCAAGGTATTTCCTGCAACTTCGCTCGGACCGAAGTACTTCAAAGACATAAGGGGCCCCTTCCCGGACCTTCGCCTGCTTCCCACGGGAGGTGTCAGCGTCGACAATGTCGGCGACTGGATCTCCGCCGGTGCTGTTGCCGTTGGGATCGGGAGCGATCTGTTAGACAAGAAAGCAATCGATGAGGGGCGCTACGAGGTGCTGACCGAGCGGGCTAGACGGATGGTGGAAAATTTTGTAAAGGCAAAAACATCTTGAAAAAAGTGCCTTGTCTTTCGTGTAGTTTAACCACGGATGGCACACCGATTGACACCGAGAAAGAAACATAACTCTCTTTGTTTCTCTTGATCGTTTTCCCTGTTTATCTGTGATGATCCGTGTGCCATCGGTGGTGAAACAGAAGGTTCTAGAGGAAGGCTGAGCCACTATTAAGGACCAAATAATGTCGACACCCAAGGTAGTAACATTCGGTGAAATCATGCTCCGGCTTTCAACGCCGGGGTATCAGCGGTTCAACCAGGCACGGCAGTTTGATATCAACTATGGCGGCGGGGAGGCGAATGTCGCCGCTTCGCTGGCGCAGTTTGGCATCGATGCCCACTACGTCACACGGCTTCCGAAAAACGAGATCGGCGAAGCGTGCATCGGTGAACTCAGGAAATATGGGGTCAAGACGGACTCCATCGTCCGTGGCGGAGAACGGATTGGCATTTACTTCCTGGAAACGGGTGCCTCCCAACGTCCATCCAAGGTCGTTTATGACCGTGCACACTCGGCGATCGCGGAGATCGCTTCGGGTATGGTTGATTGGAAAAAAGTGTTCGAAGGAGCAAAGTGGTTCCACGTCACGGGCATCACTCCGGCCCTTAGTAACTCGGCTTCCGAGGCAACGGTGGAAGCGGCCACGGTTGCGCGGCAAATGGGGCTCACGGTGAGCTGTGACCTGAACTACCGGAAAAAGCTTTGGAGCCGGGAGCAGGCGGAGAAAGTAATGAGCAAGGTGATGGAGAACGTGGAAGTTGCGATCGCGAATGAAGAGGATGCGGAGATGGTCTTTGGGATCAAGGCGGGGGAGACGGATGTTCACGCCGGCAAACTCGATGTGGCCAAGTACCAATCGGTGGGCGAACGGATTATGAAACGCTTCCCATCGGTGAAGAAGGTCGCAATGACGCTGCGCGAAAGCCTTTCTGCTTCTGACAACAACTGGTCTGCAGTGCTCTGGGACGGTCGTACATTCTACCAGAGTCGGAAATATGCCATCCGTATCGTCGATCGGGTTGGGGGCGGGGACTCGTTTGGGGCCGGAATCATTTACGGACTTGTGACCGGCAAAAATCCGCAAGATTCACTGGAGTTTGCCGTGGCTGCCTCATGCCTGAAGCATACCATTCCGGGGGATTTCAATTCTGTTTCGCTGGGCGAGGTCGATTCGCTGATTAAAGAGGGAGGCTCGGGGAGGGTGCAAAGGTGAGGAGATTGCTTCAATAAAGCACATTCGGCACAAGTTATCAGTTTTCCTCGCATCGGGCAAAGAACCACTTTGATATATGAACGCCACGTTTGAATAAACGATTACATTGTCATTCACAAGTTCCTCTATGAAGCCAAAATCCTATTGCGCCATTATTGGTGACATTAATAAATCCAGGTCTTTGCCGCAGCGGGCGAAGGTACAGAAGCAGTTTCAACGAGCCATTGATGCGATTAACAAGGAGTACAAAGGCCGGATCTCCTCGAAATTTGTCCTGACGCTGGGGGATGAATTCCAGGGGCTCCTTTCGTCACCCTCCGAAAGTTACAGGATCGTACGTCGTTTCCAGGACCTCATGGGGAGTGTGCCGTTTGCATTCGGTATCGGCCTTGGGATCCTCGCGACACCATTGAATCCCAAAGAAGCGCTGGGAATGGATGGAGAGTGTTTTCACAGGGCCAGAAAGGCCCTCGAAACGGCAAAGCAGGAACGCCGAGGGGTGGTGTACGATTTCGATTCACCAACTGCTTCGCTCATCAATGCCCTTGTGGGGCTCATGGAGGTATTGTGGGGCAGACTTACTCCCCGGCAACGGAGAATTGCGCAACTCTCAAAATTGTACAATCAGAAAGACACCGCAAGCAGGCTCAGGATCACGCCACAAGCCGTTTCCAAAGCATATTCTTCCACCGGCTTGAAACGGCTTCAGGGGGCGGAGAGCACGCTTCAGACGTACCTTGATTCAATACAACCTTAAAAGGTTGTTTTTCCTAAAACAACCCTAGAAGGTTGTTTTTCTTAAAACAACCTCAATGATCCCCCCATGAGTCCGACAAATTTCAACCTGCTCTTCGGATTGATTTTCCTGTACTCGTTCTTCGAGTTCTTCCTCAAACGGATAGCGTGGGGAGCAGGCAATTCGAATGTCCAAGTACAGGGGGCCGTTCTTTTTCTCATTCTTGCGATCGGCACGGTTGGTGCGGTTGGGATCGGGTTGCATACGGCACTACTCCTGTTCGTGTTATTGTACGTTGCAGTGGAATTGGCACAACGCCGTTTTATGCCTTCTTCCGTCATACGCTTTCAGTTGGAGATATTCATCGCAAAGCAATTTTTATTTGTAGCGCTGTTGTGTGTTCTCTGCCGGGCTGTTGAACCCATATCCGTCCATCCATGGTACGCGGCTTCAGAGAAATGGATTGTGGGGAGTACGCACTCCTTGCATTCATGGATGACGGGTCATTTCCTGATGATCGCAGCTATTCTTGCGACCTATCTCTTTATGGTTGATGGGGGTACGCGCCTTGTTCGTGGTGTGT
>JBBEBV010000127.1:0-27495 GCA_040882165.1 Bacteroidota bacterium | reverse complement strand
CTTGCGACCTATCTCTTTATGGTTGATGGGGGTACGCGCCTTGTTCGTGGTGTGTTGGGCAAATTTCCGGGACTCCTCCAGAGAGCTCAAGAAAGCATGAAGCAAGAGGAAAGCGGGAAACGAACCCCCATGAGCAAAGATCAAGGGTTGATAGAAAAAAGAGAGAAGGAGAATGCAGGCGAGTGGATCGGCATCTTAGAGCGCATTATAACACTGTCGTTTGTGCTTACCGGCAGTTATACGGCAATTGCGTTCGCGTTGACGGCAAAGTCCATTGCCCGCTTCAAGGAGTTGGAAAACAAGGATTTCGCCGAGTACTATCTACTCGGGACATCGACAAGCGTGGCGACCGCACTTCTTGCAGGCATGATTCTCAAAATTATACTGACGAACGTTGCCGGATGAAGGATCACCTGACTCTTGACAGTTATTTAATCCCCCCACCAGGAGCCAACGGAAAACTGAACGGCGCATTCACGCCGAACAAGGAATATGCCCATGTCTGAACACGATCACTCAATTTCCAAAATGTCAAGAACCGTCATCTGCGTCGGGATGTTCCTGTTTCTCCCGGTGTCTTCTCTTTTCCCTCAATCCCCCTTCGTCTCTCACGCCAACGACCCAAACACCGAACCGCGCGAACATGCTGTCGACGTGAAGCACATGCGGATCGAAGTCTCCTTCGCGCCGGAGAAGGGGCTCGTGAAGGGCCGGGTGACGCATTTCTTTGCACCGCTCCGTTCGAAGGTCGATTCGATCTTCTTCGACGGTCCCGGCATTGTTATCAAGGAGGCCATCCTGAACGGGAAGCCGGTTCGGTTTGGCACTTCTCCGGCGGGAGTGACCGTCTATCCCTCATCTCCATTGGCATGGGGGAGGACGGATAGCCTGCTGTTTGTGTACGAAGCCACGCCGAGAAAGGGGCTCTATTTTGTCGGGTGGAACGACCCGAAGAATCTCAGCCGGAAGCAGATCTGGACCCAGGGGCAGGGGATCGATAACCGGCATTGGGTGCCCTGCTATGATGAGACGAATGATAAGCTGACCACGGAGACGATCGTCACCGTTCAGAAAGAGTTGAACGTCCTTTCCAACGGTGTCAAGCTATCGGAGAAGGACAACGGTAACGGGACCAAGACCTGGCACTACGCCATGACCCACCCCCACACATCGTATCTCGTGATGCTTGGGATTGGCGACTATGCCGTCGATACCCGGAAATCGCGCAGCGGGGTCCCCGTGCATCTTTGGTATTATCCCGACCAGCCGGAACGGGTCGAACCAACCTACCGGTATTCGGCGGAAATGATCGATTTCATTGAAGAGCAAACAGGTGTTCGGTACCCGTGGGAATCGTATTCCCAGATACCTGTGCAGGATTTCATGTACGGCGCCATGGAAAATACGATGGCGACGGTGTTTGGAGATTTCTTTCTTGTGGATGCGAGAGCTTTCCACGACCGGAATTATATCGATGTCAACGTTCACGAACTTACCCACCAATGGTTCGGCGATTATGTGACGGCGAGGAGCTCGAAGCATTCGTGGCTGCAGGAGAGCTTTGCGACCTTTTATCCCAAGCTCTTCCGGAGAGCGTACTTTGGGCAGGATGAGTACGAATGGATGAGGCGCCAGGAACATACGGCAGCGCTGACTGCTTCCCAGGCGGACCGGTATCCGATCGTCCATTCCCGGGCCGGCGGTGCACGTATCTACCAGAAGGGATCAGCGGTCCTCGAGATGATGATGTACACGTTCGGGGAGGCGGAGTTCAGGGGGGTGATCCAATACTATCTCCAAAAGCATCCGTACGCGAACGTGGAGACGGTCGATTTCTACCATGCGTTCCAGGATACGCTGGGGATTGTGCCGGACTGGTTCTTCGACCAGTGGCTCTATCGCGGGGGTGAGCCTCAGTACGAAGTGAGTTACTCCGATGTCCAGTTGAAGGGAACATCCGGACGCCAAACGGAGATCCTGGTGCGGCAAACCCATGCAACCGATGAGCTAGTCAAGCTTTTCAAAATGCCTGTTGTGTTTGAAGCTCACTATACCGACGGTACGTTCGGCACAACGCGGTCGTGGGTTCAGCGAGAAACCGAAAAAATCATCATCCCGAATCCAACCGGCAAAGCAATCGCCTTTGTTCTGTTCGATCCGGGAAGCGTTATTCTGAAGAAAGTCGTTTTTCAGAAGAGTTTTCAGGAACTCAGGGCGCAGGCATTCTCCGCACCGCTCATGATCGACCGGTATGATGCGGTTCTGGGGATGAGGTCGATCGGACTCGATGTCAAGCGGGGGGCCCTGGTTCAGGTTTATGATAAGAATCCGTTCCATGCAATACAGGCGGAGATTGTCGCACAACTTGCCAATGACCCCCATGCCGTATCACGAAATCTCCTGAAGCGCTCCCTTTTGAGTGAAAGTGCACCCGTCCGCCTGAGCGCACTCTCAAACATACAACATATTGTTCCTGAGTTGCGTGAACACTTTGAGCAGTTGTTGCGTGATTCATCATACGCAGTGATCGTCATGGCTCTGGAAAAACTTTCCATGGAGTATCCGCAGCATGTGACCCGTTATGCAGACCTGTCGAAAGACTTGCAGGGTGTCGGCAATGAAGTTAAAGTGAAGTCACTTGAGTTGAAGGGGAGGGGGGGAGACGAGGCTTCGATCAAGGCCTTGGTGGGGTTGACGGGCCCATCGTATGAATTCCGCACGCGGGCCAATGCGCTCGAGGCGTTAAAGAGACTCAACTACCTTGGTCCCGACTTACTTCCCCACCTGTTCGATGCGCTGACCCATTTTAACAACCGGTTGCGTGCGCCGGCGACCTCAATCGCGGCGTTCTTCCTGCAGCAAACTGCGTACGCAGATCAAATGAGGAAGTATTATCACGCCCGAGTCTGGCAGGGCTGGCAGCAGGAGATGCTGGATCGCGTGATACGGTAAGGTGATTTCAAAACCACTTCTTGGGGGAGCCGCGGCGAGTGAATTCTTTGAACTCTCCCGGGGTGTTGAAATTCTTTAGAAGGTTGGTGTTGTAGAAGGGAAGCTCCGGGCCGATCGGGACGATGGAGGTGTCCACGAGATCGAAGATTTCCCGGACACGCAGTTGGCGCTGGTGAAGCCTTTTCGTGATGGTCGGGAGCGCTGTTTTCTTGTAGATCCCGCAGAGCGGTTGAACTTGTTTCCCCAACTTCGGCACACAGAGATCGTGATGGTCGTGAGCCCGGAGAAGGTGCCATATCAAACCCTCAGAGATGAAAGGCGTGTCGCACGAGACGACGAAGATAGCCTCGGTGGGCAGGTGTGTCAGTGCGGAGTGGATGCCGCCCAGGGGACCACAGTTCCTGATGATATCGGGGAACACCGGTAGATTCAGAAAGCTGTATTTCACCGGAACGTTGGAGACAACAACGACCTCCTCGAACACATTCCTCAGGGTTCCGGTGACATGCTCGATCATGGTGATCCCATCGATCTCAAGGAGCGCTTTGTCCGTCCCCATGCGCGAGCTTTCCCCGCCGGCAAGGACCACACCAACCATGTGTTGAGCCGCGATCATTTTCTCTTCCGCGTTTTTCTTCCCTTGACCACATCGTCGATCCAGCTCATGGCTGCCATCGCGGAGGGAAACCCGATGGTGGGGATGGCGAGGAGTGCGATGTGGCGAAGTTCCTCTTTTGTTACCCCTGCCTCGATCGCCTTCCTCGCGTGCGCATGGGCTCCCCCTTCCAGTCTTGCCCCGACCGAAATGGCAAATTTTACCAGGGCCCTGTTCTTTTCCTTGAGCGGTCCCGCCGAGTGAACGGCCGCGCCAAGCTGATCGTACGCCTTGGCAATGGCAGGATGATACTTCTGGAAATCGAGAAAGCGGCGGGGAAGCTTTGCCATGCAGTCCTCCTGAGAAAGAAAGTCATTACCCCGCTATGGGATTGCTTTGCCAACGTTGTGGGGGGTTCCAAAAGATAGGAAAGCATCCCGCGATGTGCAAATAGACTCCCTTGAGCCCGGCAGTTTTGAAAACCGGCTTTAGTTTTTTACCTTATGCGGGAGGTGTGATGAATCGCCCAGGTAAAACGCCGTGATCCTTCCCTGACGTGTCTGTTTTCAATTTTGAGAATGAAACAATGAGCAGTCGAACAGTCTTTGGTCTGATCTTTTTGTGTGTGATGTCAAGTTCCCGCGCGTACTCCCAGCCAAAAGGGAGCGTTGGGTTGGAACGGGAACGAGGGGGAAATTATCCGGGCGATCCGCTTGCGGTGAAAACCCTCAATCCGAACGTCGACCTTTTTCCGGATGCCTCTCTTGTCGATTTTAGTTACCTGCTTGATCCGCCGGCCGGCCGGCGTGGATTCGTTCGTGTGGGAGCCGACGCCCGGCTGCAGTTTGAGGACAGCTCGCCTGCCCGCTTCTGGGGGGTGGTGATCGATCAGCAAAATGTTCTGATCCCAAAACACATGATCGACATTGTTGTTGAGACCTTGGCACGCGCCGGGATTAACATGATCCGCCTTCATGCTCTGGACAACCGTACGGGGGAGAAATATGGTGTTGTCCGGCAAAATATTATCGATGAAGCGCGCCCGAACTCTTCCCGGTTTTTCGATGAGGAGGTCCGGGACCGTGTCGACTACTGGATTGGAGCGGCAAAAAAGAGAGGAATTTACAGCTATCTCGGATTTCGCGCGTACCGAGCTTTCCGGGTGGGGGACGGTGTACCGAACGCCGATTCGCTGGACCGCGGGGCACGGCCGTATGCAATTTTCAACAAGCGTCTCATCGAACTGCAGAAGGAACATATCGATTCGCTCGCAGTATTTCATACCAATCCCTATACCGGCTTGACCTATGCGAACGACCCCGCCATTGCCTGTTTCGAGCTTCTGAACGATGACGATCTGCTCTTCCGTCCGGAAGTATGGGCCGGCATGCCTGAGCCGTATTGGGGGGAGTTCCACCGGTTGTGGCATGAGTGGCTTGTGGGACGTTACGGCACGACGACGCGGTTGAAGGCGGCCTGGACTAATTCCGGCGGTATCAGCGCTCTTGCTCCGCAGGAGTCACTCGAACGCAGGAACATCAGGCTCCCGTCGATGGAGATGATGTCCTTCGAACAGGCGACGCTTTCCCCGTACTACGACCCGGTCCGTTCGCCCGCCCGGCGGAGCGACGCCGTCCGGTTTGCCATGGACCTCCAGACCAGGTACTTCAGGGAGCTTCGCGAGCATTGCCTACGACGGGGCATCCGGGTCCCGCTCCTTGCCCCCGTCCGGACCGACCTGAAGCCGATGACCTTTACGGTCCGGGAAGGCCTCGACATGACCTCGGGGAATGTGTACCAGGATCACCCTGCTTTCCTTCAGGGGAAAGAATGGACGGGACAGGAATATTTCACGAACCGGAACTTCCTGTCGGAATCCGGCTCGTCCAGTTTTGCCCCCGCCATTGCCCAGTACCATTGGTCGGGTAAACCGGCAGCCGTCCGGGAATGGTCCGCAAGTTGGCCGAACGTCTATCGGGGTGGAAGCATACTGGAAGCGGCGGCGTACAGCCTGTTCCAGGGGTTCGACCTGGTGACACATTTCAATTATACGACGGTGGGGAATCTGATGGGGATCGGGACCTTTGGTCTTCAGGCAGACCCGGTGCGGTGGGGGATGTTCGGGATGGCGTCGAAAATGTTCTTGTCGGGCGACGTTCAGGAAGCGCAACGTACCATCGCGATCCTGTTCTCCGAGGAGGACCTCACAACGTATGCAAATTATGAAAGTCCACTCTATCAACTCGCATGGATGCACAAGGTCGTGAACAGCGTTCATGGCGATAGTGCGGACTTCACCATCACATCCGGCAGGAGCCATACGGCCCGGTTTGAAGGGAGCAATGGAATTCTCTTTGCCCTCACGCCGTTCGTCGATACGCAGAAGCAGAGGGTGGCCACCGATCGGGCAAGCCTCTACGCTCATTCCGGCTACCCCCTGCCGATGGTCATCATGCGCAGCGACACGATCCTGGCTGCGCTCGGTGGGTTTGAATCCCAGACGCGCGCGCGGTGGGGTTTCAGGATAGAGGATGTACAGGGGCACGGGTACATTCCGATTGGGAGCGACCGAAACGGCATTTACTCCGCCGGATTCCGCGACACGGTCCGAAACGTTCTCGCGCTGGGAGGCATCCCGGAGCACCAGGTACTCCCTCTGGCAACCCGCCTGATGAATGAAACGTACAAAACCCCGACTCTTCCGGAGATGTTCGACCGCAGGATCTTTCAATCGGATACCAGGGAACTGACGCGCAATGCGGGACAGGGATTGTTGCTCGTCCATACGAAAACATTCTGTGCGATCCAGGGGGCACTGGGCATCGGGAAACGTCACGATGCCGGAGTGCTCGGCCTTATATCTCAATCGCCCGTGGGCGTTCTTGCAGCAACCTCCCTTGACGGAGCGTCGCTCGACAGTTCTTCAATCATCCTGGTGAAGATGACCACGCTGGCGGAAAACTACGAACAGGATCTGGACACGGTGAATGTGCCTTCGATGGGTAAGAGGGTTCTGCTTCGCTCTCGCGGGGGATTTCCCGTGATGACGAAGGGAGTCCCCACAGAGCAGCCTACGACCGTTTGGCTCAACGGGAAGAAACTCGTGGATGTCTACCTGCAGAATGGAACGTGGGAGATTGTGATAGATCAGAACAAAAAACAGTATGCCATCTATTCTGACACGCCGAACATCAGGTTTCACCTTTCTCCGGACGAAAAGGAGAAGAAGGTGACACTTGTGCGATATCTTCACGGTCGTGAGCCGCTCTCTCCTGTGGAGTCTTCAACGAACCTGATGTATCCGGGGTTCAGCAAGTACGTCGGCCTCACTGAACAATAAAGTTTCCCTTCAATTGTGGAAAACGGGAAGCCCCCCACTCTTCTGCTTAGAACCCATCTCAAAAATGAATTGGCCACAAAAAGTCACAAAACTCACAAAAGAAAACCTTTGAAGATTTTGTGTTTCTTGTGCCTTTTTGCGGCAATTTGTTTTTGTTGGGGATTTTTGAGACCGCTTCAAGTCAGGAAGCAGCTTGTGAGATCGTGGCTCCTCTCAACTTTGGGAACTCCGCATCGTTGAAACGCGAAACTGTGGTCGAATTGGCAGGACAACCCATGGTACATTTATTGCCAAGAAAATGGCACTGGGACGAGTCCCGGCAGCCTGTTTCCACAATAATGAGAAAATGGAGAACGATCATGGAGCATTCAGAAATAAGGACCAAGATTGAGAAAGTCGTCAGCCAGGTGCTGAAGGTGGCTCCGAAGGAGATCACGCCGAAGGCAAATTTCGCATTCGATCTTGGGGCGGATTCGATGCAAAGCATCGAGTTGATAGCAGCATTTGAGGAGGAGTTCAGCATCGAAATGGATGAGGTAAAGGCACGCGAAGTGCAGACGGTTGAAGAGGCGGTCGATTTCATAGCCGGCTACGTCAACTAGAGCGCACATCCCGGAGGATTCATGTCGCAGCATTCTCAGATGACACCCAAGCACCTTGAGAGCATCTTCTATCCGAAATCGGTTGCCATTGTCGGCACGAACCGCGTCGTCGGCTCCGTTCCCCACGATATCTTTTTCAACATCCTCAAAAGCAACTTCCAGGGAACGGTGTTTCCTGTGAGCCCGAAGGAGCAATCGGTCGCGGGTGTCCGGGCATACAAATACATTCTGGACATTCCCGATCCGATCGATCTTGCCGTTCTTGTTTTCCCGAGCACCGTCTGCCATCTCGCCATGGAACAATGCGGGCAAAAAGGTGTAAAGTCAGCGATTATCATCTCTGCCGGGTTCCGGGAGATCGGGGAAGCTGGTCTCAAGCGGGAGGAAGAGATCAAACGCATTGCGGACCGCTACGACATTTCGTTTATCGGACCCAATTGCCTCGGTGTCATCAATACCGATCCTCTTTCCCATCTCAACGCCTCGTTCGCGCGGAAGATGCCGGGTGAGGGAAACATCGCGTTTCTCTCCCAAAGCGGGGCTTTGTGCACAGCCGTGCTGGACTACGCACAGGCAAAGCACATTGGTTTCTCAAAATTTGTCAGCTTCGGGAACAAGGCCGACATCAGCGAAATCGACCTGATGAGGTATCTCAAAGACGATCCGAAGACCAAAGTTATCCTTGTCTACCTGGAAGAAATTACCGATGGGAAAGCCCTGATGGACATGGCGAGAGAGATCATCAGGGATGCGCGAAAACCGGTGCTCATCCTGAAGTCGGGTCGAACCCGGGAGGGAGCGGCCGCCGCCGCTTCTCACACGGGATCCCTCGCCGGAAGCGATGAAGTAACGGATGCGGCTCTGAAGCAAGCAGGCATCATTCGCTGCGGCACAATCGAGGAGATGTTTAACTGCGCCATCGCCCTTGCGTATCAGCCGGTGCCCCGGGGCGATCGGGTGGCGATCATCACCAACGCGGGCGGTCCGGGCGTCTTGACCACGGATGCAGCGGTTGCCGAGAAGCTGCACCTGGCGAAATTCAGTGACAAGACGATTGAAATATTCCGAAAGGCGCTGCCCGCCACGGCCAACATCAAGAACCCGGTGGATGTGATAGGGGACGCGCGGGCGGATCGCTACAGATTGGCAATCGGCAGCGCCTTGCAGGACGAGAATGTCGATGGAGTGTTCGTCATCCTCACGCCTCAGTCAATGACCGACATCGAAAATATTGCGAGGGAAGTATGCGATGTTGTCGGGAATCAGATAAAACCGGCCTATGCGTCCTTTATGGGAGAAATGGACGTGGCCGTCGGGATCAACGTCCTTCAACAAAGGAGCATCCCTCACTACATTCTCCCGGAGTCGATGTGCAGGGCATACGCGCAGGCTTTGTTCTTCAAAAAGCACGTTGAACGGGTCGATGAGTCGGTGACGACTTTCGCGGATGTGCGACGCGCGGAGGCTGGATCGCTTCTCGCCAACGCCCTGGCGACAGGCAAGACCTATCTCCCGGAGCAAGAGTCGATGGGTATTCTCGGCGCTTATGGTCTTCCTATGCTTCCGCGAGGTCTGGCCACGACGCGGGAGGAAGCGGCTTCCATTGCCGAGCGGATTGGATTTCCGGTGGTCATGAAAGTGGAATCGGAGGATATCGTTCACAAGTTCGATATCAAAGGGGTGATCCTCGACATTCGTACGGCCCGACAGGCCATGGATGCTTTCGATGCCATTGTACAGAATGTCAACCAGGCGGCGCCTCAGGCACGCATCAAGGGAATCATTGTGGAGCAGATGGTCACCGGGGGGGAAGAAGTTATTCTCGGCATCAAGCGCGATGCGTCGTTTGGGCCGGTGCTCATGTTTGGACTGGGAGGGCTCTTCGTTGAGATATTCAAAGACGTCAGCTTCCGGATAGCGCCTGTGGGAAGGCGGACTGCCAGTGAGATGGTAAGGGAGATCAAAGCCTACGGGATGCTGGCAGGAGCAAGGGGGAGGTCTCCTCGCGATATTCCGGCTGTGGAGGATGCGCTGATGCGCCTCTCGACACTCGCTCTTGATTTTCCCTGCATCATGGAACTTGACATCAATCCATTAATCGTACGCAACGAGGGTCAGGGGTGCTTTGTTGCCGATGCCCGGATCATGCTTCGGGCACAGGAGGCAGTGGCATCAACAACCTGATTCATGACGATGCAAGGGGAACAATGAGAACAGACGGAATCAACCCTGGCGCCTGGGCCGAAGCCGGACTCGCAAGGTTTTGATTTCGAACGGGGAGAACTTGAGGGGGAGTTTTGTCTTCTTCAGCCTGAGCTTGCCTACTTCGTTTTCCAGCAAATCGCATTCCAACGCTTGTTCAATCCTCACACCGAATTCCATGGTTGCCCTGGTCGACTGACCGTGGGCTTCGTGGAGCCTGATCACAATTTCATCGCCCTCCTCGGCTTTCTTGATGCTGTCAAGAACGATATTCTCATGAGAAAGCGTAAAGAGTGAAGGCCAGGGAGTGAGGGCTCCGGGAACAACGATCAACGGGTTGTTCAACGCACGGGCTTCGCGAACGGTCTCACCCGCACGCCAGTCGGCTTGGTGCGGCCAGAGTGCATACGTGAACAGATGCTCTCCCTGGTCCGTGACCTTGTCGTCATTGAACCGCCAAGGCTCCACCTGATGGGGATAAAAAGGGGAACGGAGGAGAGTGAGGCGCAGGGTGTTCTCCCGCGCGTCGTATCCGTACTTGCAATCGTTCAGCAGGCTCACACCGAACTTCGATTCCGACATGTCCGCCCATTGCTGGGCCGGGACCTCGAATTTTGCTTTATGCACCGGGTCGCTGGCTTTCGTTGGTCGTTGCACCGCGCCAAACTGGATCTCATACGTGGCATACGGCGATCTCAGGTTCAACGGGAAGGCCACCTTCCATAGAGTCTGTCGTTCCTTCCAGATGGCGGAGGTTCGGAAATCTATCCGGGGTAATCTGTGGTAGAAGATGATGTCCTGCACAACCTTTGAGCCGCGATCGGATTTGTGCGAGACGCGAAGGATCGCACGGAGCGGCCCTTCCTCGATCACTTTGATCGATTGACACTTCAATACCTCGGTTGCTTTCGCAGCATACGTCGGGTCGAGATCCCAGGCATCCCACTGCTTCGGCTGGTCTTTGAACGTCTGGAACTCGTTGCCCCGCTTGTTCTTGGCAAGGAGCTCGCGTTTCAAGGTCTTGTCGTACAAAGACGTGAACTGCCCTCTCGAGTCGAGGCGAACCCGGAATAAAGAGGTTTCCACCGCCTTGGGTGTGACCTTCCAGGGCCTGAGCGTTCCCTCTTTCCTGTTGAGTGGAACGACAGTCACTTGTTTCGAGGAGAAAGGTGGAATATCTGCCACATAACAGAGGATATGAGCAAGGCCGCCGCTTCTTCCAAGAAGTTGATGGTCGATCGGCGTCCCCGTCTTATCACACACCATAAATGCCGGCTCCTTTGAGCGGACCTCAAGGGTGACGTACTCGCTTCGCGTCGATGCCAGCGGGTTGAAGAGGGAGAAATGAAATTCTTTTTGCCCCTTTGTTTCTTTTTGTATTGCATCGGACAGTACCGTCTCCTGCACCGATGCGCACGTGGTGCGGATCACCTGGAAGTCCGCCCGGACATCCTCATACGCGGGTTCAATGGCGGTTCCGGGAAGGATATCGTGAAAATGGTTGAGGAGGAGGGTCTTCCAGCTCTTCTCCAGAGCTCGGTCAGGATATCGTCGCGCCGCGCCTTTCTGTCCGAACAATGTTCCGAGTACTGCCAGGAGCTCGGCGTTGTAGAGCTCCCTTTCGGCTAAACGGTTTTCGCGCTTCAGCCATCCGTGCGTGGTATAGGTCCCGCGATGCTTTTCAAGGTAGAGCTCCTGATTCCATGTTTCGATGTCATCGGTGTGCTCTTCCGAGCGGGCAAAAAACTCTGAGAGGCTCGAAAGCCTGGAGGGAGGGAGGCCCAGGATCGTCTTCAGAATCCGGGCCTGTTCCAGATGTTCTTTCGTCGGGCCGCCCCCGCCATCGCCAAAGCCGAAGGTCTGCAAAACGTGCGGACTGTTTTCTTTATCCTGGAAGGCTTCCCAACTCTTCTTGAGATCTTTGGGTGTTACCGATCCTTCCAACCCGACCGGTGTAAGGTGCGTCAGGATCTTCGATCCGTCGATGCCTTTCCACCAAAATGTATTGTAGGGAAATTTCGTGGTGTCGTTCCAGGTGAGCTTCGTCGTGGAAAAATATTTGATCCCCGTTTTCTTGAGAATCTGCGGCAGCGCCCAGGAATAGCCGAAGGTGTCGGGGAGCCAGAGGATGTTGGAATCAATCCCGAATTCCTGTTTGAAGAAACGTTTGCCGTAGAGGATCTGTCGGACAAGCGACTCGCCGTTCGGGATATTACAGTCCGGCTCGACCCACATCGATCCGGTCGGGAACCATCGTCCTTCCGTAACTCGTTGCCGGATTTCCTTGTACAGCTCGGGGTATTGTTGTTTTGTGTATTCGTAGAGTTGTGCCTGGGATTGCGTGAAGGTGAATTCGGGATATTCCTCCATGAGCCGCAGGGCTGTGGAAAACGTTCTCCCGCATTTTTTCCGTGTTTCCCGCAAACGCCAGAGCCAGACGACGTCGATATGGGATTGGGCAACGAGGTGAAGCAATCCCGGAATATCGGTTTTACATTCCGCGTCGAGAGTGCGGGTAAGAAAGCTCAGAGCCCGACCGATAGCGTTGGGATATTCCTCCCCGTCCGGTTTGAAGTACTTGAGAAATATCAGCGTTTGGCGGACAAGCTCCCTGATTTCTTTCGCCTCGGGGGAGGTGGGACCGAATGTCTTTTCCAGTTCATGCAGTGCTGTGAGACCGTAGTATAATGAGCGTGCCGTCGGGTTAACGACGCACAGGTTTGCCGTTCCAAAAGAGGCGGGATTTTTTTTCCGGCCGCTGTAGGCCTCTATGGCAATATGAAACTCCTGATTGGCCCGTGGCTTCTCGGCGAGGAGCACCTCCTGGTGGTTCACGTCCGCCCCATGGAAAGGCTTCCCGTTGACATACACAAGGGCTTCAGGAAGATCAAGAATCAGGGCAACGGGCCGACCGGCAAACTCGCCCGGAACGGTGACAAGCTTTCGGAACCATACCGTTTTGTCATACCCGCCCCACGGAGCGGGGATCGTATGGTTCTTCCAGGTGCTGTCGTTCAGCTTGGGGGAAAAGGCGTTCGGGGGCTCCCCTTCCTTCATTTTCCAGTCCGAAAGGGGAAGGGAGGCAGGATATATATGGTTTTTTACGTGAGGAAGAATTTGAGGAAGCAGGTCTGCTGCCATTCTGACGCTATCTTTCCGCTATTTCAGACACTTGTGGAGCGGTTCCAAAACCGGGTGGAAAATAGGGATTGTTAGTGCACTTGTCAAGTGATTTTCTAACAAGGGCATGGTGGGACTTGGATAATGAAATCGTTGACCTACCCCCATTCTCCTCCATGTTCCCGAAGTTCTCTCAGGATTGAGAAGCGTGCTTATTCGAAAAGAAGATACGGAGAGAGCAGTTTACAATCTGGTTCCTATTCAAAGGCTCTCCGCGGAGACGATGGGGTACAGATCAGTTGGAAAAAATGAGACAGAAAAATGCTGAAGTATTTCTCAATTGAGGCCGATGGCCTCCGGCTGTTGCTATTCCTCTTCACATCCGCTAAATTAGCCGTCGCCTGATACAGGCCTTCCTTGAACCGCGGTCATAAAGGAGCACCCTCTTGCAACTACTCGATTGGCTGATCGTTGGCGTGTATTTTGTTTTCAGTGCGGGGATCGGAATCTATTATACGAAGCGGGCTGGAACCAATATTCAGGAATTCTTTCTCTCCGGGCGCAATCTTCCATGGTGGCTGGCTGGCACCTCGATGGTCGCCACTACCTTTGCCGCAGACACACCTCTTGCCGTTACGGAACTTGTGGCAAAGAACGGCATTGCCGGCAACTGGTTCTGGTGGAACTTCGTATTTGGGGGTATGCTGACCGTGTTTTTCTTCGCTCGTCTGTGGCGAAGGGCAGGGATCATGACCGACGTGGAATTCGTGGAACTGCGCTACTCCGGAAAGCCAGCGGCGTTTCTTCGTGGCTTCCGGTCGATTTATCTCGGCATCTTCATGAACTGCATCATCATGGGGTGGGTGAACCTTGCCATGGCTGCGATCCTGGAAGGGATGTTTGACATCCCGCGTGGAGAGGTGATGATCTATGTCGCCTTCGCGTTGATCGTGACAGCCGTGTATTCTGCGATGTCGGGTATGTGGGGGGTGGCGGTTACCGATGCTTTCCAGTTTGTCCTGGCCATGACCGGTACGATCGTCCTCGCCGTGATTGTCCTTGATCTACCCCAGATCGGCGGTATCAGCGGGTTGACGTCAAAGCTGCCCGAGTGGACCCTCCGGTTTACTCCCGTGATCGGAGATACGGGAGGGCTCGACTCCGCCGGCGGCGCGCTGGCCCTTTCGTTTGCGGCGTTCCTCGCGTTTGTTGGCATCCAATGGTGGGCCTCTTGGTATCCGGGTGCGGAACCCGGAGGAGGAGGGTACATCGCACAACGGATGATGTCCGCCAAGGATGAAAAGCACTCTCTCTTTGCCACTCTCTGGTTTACCATCGCGCACTACTGCATCCGGCCATGGCCCTGGATCATCGTCGGACTCGCAACATTGATCCTGTATCCGGAGCTTTCTCCGGCCGATAAGAAGTTGGGATATGTCTATGCGATGCGCGACTATCTCCCTTCCGGATTGAAGGGGATGCTCGTGGCTTCATTCTTCGCCGCATACATGTCCACCATCGCAACCCAACTGAACTGGGGTTCTTCCTACGTTATCAACGATTTCTACAAGCGGTTTGTGAACCGGACAGCCGATGAGAAGCACTTCGTTTTGGTTTCCAGGATCTCGACGATCGTGATCATGGTTGTCTCTTTGATCATTACCGGTATGATGGATACCATCTCCGGAGCCTGGGCTTTTATCATAGAGGCAGGAGCCGGGTTGGGTCTGGTTCTGATTGTCCGCTGGTTTTGGTGGAGGGTGAATGCCTGGAGTGAACTCTCGGCCATGGTGACGCCACTTCTGGTCTATGCCTATCTCTCCAGCTCCACAACCATTGCCTTTCCCGAAACCCTCTTTTATATAGTCGGAACGACAACCGTTGTCTGGCTCGGAATCACCTTCCTGACCAAACCGACTGACGAGGAGACGTTGAAGAACTTTTATCGGCGTGTTCATCCCGGGGGACGGGGCTGGAAACATATCCAACAGCTTCTCCCGGACGTGAAGGGTGATTCCGGGTATGGCGGACTCCTGCTGAACTGGATCGCCGGGGTCGTGCTCGTGTACTCAATGTTGTTCGGTACGGGGAAAATCGTTCTCGGACAAACGCTCGATGGGATACTCTTTGTCATGATCGGCCTTGTTGCAGCCGGTGTCATGTATTGGGATCTCTCAAAGCGCGGATTTGAGAAGCTTGTCCAATAACCGATCCCCTACGAGCAACTTCGACGCGAGTTTCCAACGAGAGGCTGATCTATGGATCGTCAAAAGAAGATGTTTCTAGCGTTTCTCGTCCTGGCAGTTCTTTTCACCTATTTCCTGCTCCAGATGACCGATCGACCTGCCGATGTCCTGTATTTCAACGCCACCGTGTACACGATGGATGCCGCCGGGACCACGGCTGAAGCGATTGCGGTGGAGGGGGAGAGGATCGTCGGCGTCGGAACGTCGGCGGAGTTGCGAGAGCGTTTCTCGGTGAAAGAGTCCGTGGACCTGGAAGGGAGAACCGTCCTTCCGGGTTTCATCGATGCCCATGCGCATCTCCTGAGTCTTGGTTTTGCCCGCATGACCCTGGACCTTGTGGGAAGTTCCTCCGAGGCCCGGATCGCCGCTCTGGTCGAAGAGCAAGCCCGGCAAAGCTCCCCGGGGCAGTGGATTCGCGGAAGGGGTTGGGACCAGAACCTCTGGCCCTTGAAACGCTTCCCTACGCATCACGTGCTGGACAGGGTGTCCGGAGACCATCCGGTCTATCTTGAACGGATCGATGGTCACGCTGCCTGGGTCAATATCCGGGCGATGGAAGAAGCGGGCATCACGGATAAAACCGAAGCTCCAGCCGGCGGGACAATCGTTCGCGACGCGCAGGGAAACCCCACCGGAGTATTCATCGATGCCGCCATGGAACTTGTTGCCAGGGCGATTCCTCCTCCCAGCGACCAGGAGTCGGAGCAGGCGCTCGGCATTGCGGTCAAGGAATGCCTCCAGTACGGCATTACATCCGTGCATGATATGGGGGCCGGACTTGCCGAAATTGATTTATACAAGAGAATGATCGATCGCGACGAGTTTCCGTTTCGGGTCTTCGTCGCCATCGATGGGCCGGGAGAAACATGGAATCACTTTTTGGAGAGCGGTCCTCTCACGGAGTACGGAAATGGTCGGTTGGCAGTACGGGCGATTAAGATGTACATGGATGGCGCTCTCGGATCACGGGGAGCGGCACTTGTTGAACCGTATAGCGATGACCCAACCAATCGGGGTCTCACGCTGACCACAGAGGAAGAGTTGAAAACGGTGGTTGATCAGGCGCTCTCCCGGGGGTTCCAGGTTTGCACTCACGCGATCGGCGATAGAGGAAACACCATCGTTCTCAATGTTTACGAAGCTGCCCTGAAGGCACACAACAATTCCGACCCTCGCCTGCGGTTGGAGCATGCACAGGTGCTGTTCCCGGGAGACATTCCCCGCTTTCGGGAACTTGGAGTGATTCCCGCCATGCAGCCGACGCATTGCACATCGGATATGTTCTGGGCGGAAGCCCGTTTGGGGCCCTCCCGCGTGCGTGGGGCGTATGCATGGCAGTCGATCCTTGCTACCGGGGTGATGATTGCCGGGGGCTCGGATTTTCCGGTTGAGAATCCAAACCCCTTATGGGGGCTTTATGCTGCAATCACCCGACAGGATCAACGGGGTATTCCTGCGAATGCAGAGGATGTGAAGAAATACTTTCAGCTTTCGAGGGATGGGATTCAGAATCCGACCGCTTTTGAAGGGGGTTGGTATAGTTCGGAAAGAATGACGCGGGAGCAAGCGGTACGGGCCTTCACTTCCTGGGCTGCCCATGCGGGATTTCAGGAGAAATCCATCGGCTCCATTGAAGTGGGAAAAATTGCGGATTTCATAGTTCTGTCTGGTGATGTTTTCAACGTCGATCCAAAGGAGATTTTGACAACAGTTGTTGAGCATACTATTCTGGCCGGTAAAGAAGTCTATAAGCGGAACAGGCCGCCCGGTGCCGAAGCCCGTGGGGTTAGTCCACGATGAGGTTGTTTTTAGAACGAAAAAATTGTAAGTTTTGTCGCCAAAATTCGACTTAGACAAGGACTGGATTCACCATGCCATATAAAGTGCTCGTTGCCGACGATGACGATGGGCAGCGGAAATCCCATGGTTTTGCGCTTGAAGTCTGTACGGCGATCCTCGAGGACGAAATCGTTATCGTGGAAGCTGCGTCGAGTGTGGAGTCCTGGGAGAAGATTAAGTCGGAAGTGTTTAACCTGATTATACTGGACAATGACTTTAAGGATACGAACTTAAAAGGTCATCTCCCGGGCATTGCCTTGCTCCAGTTGGCGCGCCGGGAAGGAATGAACCGGAACACGCCGATCTTTTTTTGCAGTGCTGACGCATACGATACGCTGAAGTCCATGGTCGAAAAGCACAACGGCGTCTACATGCCGAAAGTCGGGTACGATATCGAGAAAGCCGCCCAGCTGTTTGCGGACAAGATGAAGAAGAAATAGTTCAGGTTGATGGGAGTGGTTCAAAGGGGTCACAGATCGTGACCCCTTTTTCTTGTACCCCCTCAGGCGTCGCGAACAAACTTGCGCTTTCCTCGAATAAGGTTTACATTTCATGCAGTTGATCGCGCAAAAGGTCCCAGGAGGTTCTGTGTACGAGCGATGCCTGAATGAAGCAGAGCGGATCCTCGCCGCTGACCGGGATGTGATCGTTCCGGTAAAAAAAGTATGGCAGGAAGTCTGCACCCAGGGGAAGGGACAGGGCTTCTCGGTTCCATCCCTGGGCGATTTCTCCATCATGCTGGAGGCGGATGCAAGATTTGAATTCGTTTCCTCCCATGACGCGGGAGAGTTGGTGTTTGAGGATCAGGCAAACGATGATCTCCTGGAGGAGGCAGAGTTGGAGAACCTCGGTTTTTTCTCCGGCGATCGGGTAAAATTGCGCCATATCGAGTTGACCCCGGAGTTGATCGGGACCATGATCCGTCGCAAGGTTGACGGAACCATGGATGCGCTGACCAAAGCATGGGAACTGCGGCCGGATGGGGATAGGGAAGCGGAGGACCAGCTCCTGGATATCCTTGCCAAGACGCAGAAGCTCCAGCGCGAGGTCAAAAAGACCTTTTCCGAAGAGCGCATGAAGAAACTGGGTGAGGCGTTGGAGGACTCCGGTTCCCCGAAAAAGAATTCCCGTCCCCCCGCTCCACGAAAGCGGGTCACTCCGAAAACCAAAAAAAAATCCCCCGCCCAATCCCGGGCGAAAAAACCGGCGGCAAAAACCCGTCCACAACGAGGCCGGCGCAAATAATGCTCCAGGAGAAGACCCGCGTCTGGACGATCCGCTCGCTGATGAAGTTTGCCATCGACCACCTTCAACGACGCGGATTTGATGAAGCCCGCCTGAATGTTGAACTGCTTCTCTCTCACGCCCTCCAATGCCAGAGAATCGAACTTTATACGAATTTCGACAAGCCGCTCGCCCCGGAAGAGTTAAAGGCATTCCGTTCACTGTATGAGCGGCGGTTGAACCGCGAGCCGGTTCAATACATTGTCGGGATGGCCAGCTTTATGGGTATGCAGTTTAACGTTGACTCCCGGGTGCTGATCCCCCGCCCGGAAACAGAAACGCTCGTGGAGCAGGCGATGCTTCTGTGCAAGAGGGCCGAACCGGGCCAACCCCTTGCCATTATCGAAGTGGGGACCGGGAGCGGTAACATCGCCATTGCCCTGGCCAAGTTCATAAAGCAGGCAAAACTATGGACGATCGATGTCAGTGCGGAAGCTCTCGCACTGGCGCGCGAGAACGCGGAGCGCCATGGGGTGCTGGACAGGATTGTCTTTGAACGGATGGACGCGTTTGAACCGGTCGATCAGCTCCTGTTGCGACGATTCGACATGCTGGTCAGCAATCCACCGTATGTCTCCGCCGGCGAATGGGAAGAGTTGCAGCAGGAGGTTCGCCGATTTGAGCCCCGGGTTGCTGTAAGCGATTGGAAGGACGGATACGAATTCTACCGGCGGTTGGTCGAGCTTGCACCGTACTTGCTGCGCGACCAGGGAACCATGTTCGTCGAAGTAGGATATGGACAGGCGGAGACCGTTGCCCGCATGATGAAGGACGCACACTTTGAACAGGTGGAGGTTATTCCGGATCTTCAGGATATTCCCCGCGTTGTGTTCGGGAAAACCAAATCGCTTGCCCGTAATCCCGGATTTATGAACTAACGTTGTCTTTTCCGTGCGGTCGCTCCCATGCGTGCGCTCATCCAACGCGTCAGCCGGTGCTCCGTTTCCGTCAATGAAACGGTTGTCGGTTCCATCGGGAAAGGCATCCTTGTCCTTCTGGGGGTGCAACGGGAAGATGGGGAGACGGATGCGCAGTACCTTGCCGAACGGTGCCTGGCGCTGAGGATCTTCGACGATGAGGAGGGGAAGATGAACCGGTCGGTGAACGATGTCGGTGGCTCGGTCATGGTGGTGTCGCAGTTTACGCTGTATGGCGATACCCGCAAGGGCAACAGGCCGAGCTACAGCGAGGCTGCTCCGGCTGAGCTTGCCGAAACATTGTATGAACGGTTCGTCGCAAATCTTCGTTCCGTTGCGGGAACGGACCGGGTGGCAACGGGAGTCTTTCGCGCGATGATGCAGGTCGAGCTCGTGAATGACGGTCCCGTCACCCTCATGATCGAAAGCAAAAACATCACCCAATCTTCACCTACCACTTCCTGACTTTGCTTGCGCATCCTCCTGTTATTTGTTGACGGCGTGGGGATCGGCAAGCCGCTCCCCGATGTGAATCCGTTCTTCCGGGCGAACGTTCCCTGTCTCCGGTCGCTGTTGGATGGAGAACTGCCCTCGACGCGGCTCAAGCGATGTACGACAACGAAGGCCAGCCTCGTCCCGGTGAATGCGACGTTGGGGATACCCGGTCTTCCACAGAGTGGCACGGGGCAGACTGCAATCTTCACCGGAGTGAATGCCCCCAGGATGATCGGAAGACACTTCGGTCCCCATCCCACAACGACACTCCGCCCGGTGATCGAAGCAAAGAACATTTTTCGGCAGCTGAAGGAACGGGGATTGTCGGCCTGCTTTGTCAACGCGTTTCCGAAGCAGTTCTTCGACTATGTTGAGGCGGGCAACAGGCGTTTGTCCGTGACGACCCTCTCGTGCCAGTTTGCCGGTGTCCCCCTGCTGCGCACCGACTCGTTGAGACGCAACCATGCGGTTTCCGCGGATATCACGCGCGCACAGTGGCCCGAGAAGGGTGATCCTCCTCTTCCAACCGTTACACCGGAAGAAGCGGGGAGGCACTGCTGGGATCTTGCCAGGAAGCATGACTTTACCCTGTTCGAGTACTGGCTCACCGATTATGTGGGCCACAGCAGGGATATGGCCAAGGCCGTGGAAGTCCTTGAACGGTTCGACGGCTTCATGGGAGGCCTGCTGGAGGAGTTTGATCACACAGGGTCCTTGATGATCCTCGTCAGCGACCACGGCAATCTTGAGGATCTCTCGACGAAATCGCACACGCGTAATCAGGTCCCTTGCATTGCCGTGGGAGAACGGCGCAACGAATTCGTCGCCCGGATCAAGAACCTGACCCATATCACCCCCACCATCCTCCGGTTCCTGGACGGTTCATGGGAAAAGAAGTCCTAAGCAATCGCCCTGCGCTCAGGGTTGCCCTTTTGTTTGTAGTCGGCATCCTCCTTGCACATGCCCTCCCGGTGGGACCGTTGTTCTTCCTTCTGCCCGGCCTCGCTGCAATCCTGGTCTCCCTGGTCCTGTTTTTCACAAACCACTCAACGGGTCTCTCCTTGACCTTGCATGCCGCGGTAGGGTTGGCGGCCGCGAGTCTCTTCAGTGTCGATGCGGACCGATCGGAATCAAATCGATTACTTCCACACTCATTTCAGGAACCGGTGACCGTGGAAGGAGTGATCGATGCACGACCGATACAGAAGCCGGTTTCCTTGCAGCTCGTTGTCCAAACGTCCAGAATCGTTCGCGACTCCGGAGATGATCCGACAGCCCGTACGGTAATCGTTTTTGTCAGAATAAAACAACAGGAAGCGTTTGCAGATCGTCTCAGCGTCGGCTCGCGCCTCCGGATTAAAGGCGTGATCGACGAGCCGCCTCACCCCAGGAATCCCGGCGAGTTTGATTACGGGCGGTATCTTGCCCTCAACGAGATTGACGGCGTCATCCGTGTGGCGAACGAGTCCGATGTGGAGGTCATCGGGATGGAGCAATCGTTCAGTCCAGGCCGGATATTCCAATCCACAAGGAACGCGCTGTTGGAGCGCATCGAGCTGTTTCATACCTCCTTCCGCGGCGCATTCCTGAAAGGTGTTCTCCTGGCAGATCGGGGGGAGATTCCGCTCGAGCTCAAACAATCGTTTGTCGATACGGGAACGATCCACGTCCTGGCCGTTTCAGGCCTGCATGTCGGCATCATTGCCGCGATCGTTCATTTTCTTTTCGGGCTTTTCCGGATCCCCCGGAAGGCAGTCGTCCTGGCAACCATGGTGACATTGCTTTTCTATGCCGCACTGACAGGCGCACCCCCCTCCGTCGTGCGGGCGACGATCATGGCGTGGGTTATACTTGCGGGGACCCTGTTCGAAAGAAGGGGGGATGTTTACAACTCCATAGGATTTGCCGCATTACTGATCCTTGCCTATGACCCCAAGCAGTTGTTCAATGTGGGATTTCAGCTCTCGTTTTCTGCGGTTCTCTCGATCGTTGCCCTCTATCCGATTCTCGAGAAAGGCATTCAGCGCATCCCCGAGCGGTTCGAGGAACTGAAAATGATCGATCCGGCACTGAAGCTTTTCGCAGTTTCCCTCGCTGCTCAGCTTGGGACCCTCCCGTTTACAGCGTACTATTTTGAACGGGTTTCGATTGTGGCGCTGGGTGCCAACCTGGTCGTCGTACCGATCGTCCTGGCCAACGTCTCGCTCGGGTTCATCACACTTCTTACTTCGCTGGTGTCACACTGGCTTGCATCCTGTTACAGCATTGTCAATGATGTGCTGATGGACTTCTTGCATGGAATCGTCATCGCAGCAGCAAATGTTCCTTTTGCGTTTTTCGAAACGGCCGGAGTGGGAACAGCCTTTCCTGTGCTGTATTATATCGGACTGGGGAGCCTGTTGAGCCTTCGGGGTCCAAGAATCGCAGTCGCATGGTGGATGACCCTGCTGGTGGTGGCGAACGTTTTCCTGTATACATCCATTTTCTCCGGTCCCGGGAATACCCTTACGGCGAGCGTCCTGGATGTGGGACAGGGAGACGCAGTTCTGATCGGTCTCCCCAACGGAAAAAAGGTCCTCGTGGACGCAGGCCCCCAATCGTTCAACGCCGATGCCGGGGAACGTGTCGTAGCACCGTTCTTGAGGAGACAGGGGATTACATCGCTGGATGCCGTTCTCATTTCACATCCTCACAGCGATCACCTTGGTGGAATTCAGTACTTGCTTGAGCATTTTCAAGTTGGTACACTGGTGGAGGCCGATTCGTCCGTCGCCTCAGTAATGCATCGGGACGTAAGAACATCGGCCCTGAAGCGGGGCGTTGCGCTCTCCACCGTAGGTGTTGGTGCAATATTGGATTTCGATTCAACATGCCGCATTTATGTGCTCCATCCGAGAATGACGTCCGATCGTGAAAGGAACCTGAACAATCATTCCCTCATTCTCAGGATCGTCTATGGTCGTACTTCCTTGCTCCTGACCGGAGACGCGGAAGTGGAGGCGGAAGAGAAAGTCCTTGCCCGGTACGGTGTGTTCCTCGACAGCGACATTCTCAAGGCGGGGCATCATGGAAGTAGCACCAGCTCGAGCGAGGAGTTGATCGACGCGGTGACCCCCGCGTCGGTACTTGTTTCCGTCGGAAAGAATAACAAGTTTAAGCATCCCTCCCCTCGTGTGATGGAACGGTACCGGTTGAAGGGGGTCGAGGTCTTGCGAACGGACCTGGAGGGGGCTCTCGTGCTGGAGTCGGACGGAGAACGTTTCAAGCGAAAGCACTGGCGGCACTGACCGGCCTGAAAAACGCAGCGCACAAGGAGACTTGCATGGCGTCGTCACTCGATCAGCAGAAAGAACGATGGGAGAAGGAAAAAGCCGAACCTGCTCTCAGGAAACACCCGGAGCGCATCTCGCCGTTTCGGACCGATTCCGATATTGAGATCGACAAGCTCTATCTCCCGCGCGCCTTTTCGTATGAGCAGCAATTGGGATTTCCGGGGGAGTTTCCGTTCACGCGCGGCGTCCAACCCGCGATGTTTCGCAACCGGTTCTGGACCATGCGGCAATACGCGGGATTCGGTACGGCGGAGGAATCCAACGAACGATACCGGTATCTTATCGGGCAGGGGACAACGGGGCTGTCCGTTGCTTTCGATCTGCCCACGCAGATAGGGTACGATTCCGATCATCCGCTCGCGGAGGGGGAGGTGGGGAAGGTGGGGGTCGCGATCGATTCGCTTGCCGATATGGAGGCGCTTTTCGACGGTATCCCCCTGCACAAGGTCACGACCTCCATGACGATCAACGCCACGGCCGCGATCCTCCTGTGCATGTATGTTGCTGTGGCGCGGAAGCAGGGAGTCAACCTGGCTACACTCTCGGGCACTGTGCAGAACGACATCCTCAAGGAATACATCGCCCGCGGGACGTATATCTATCCCCCGGCCGCCTCCATGCGCCTGGTGACGGATATTTTCGAATGGTGCAGTGATCATCTCCCGAAGTGGAATACGATCTCCATCAGCGGGTATCATATCCGGGAAGCCGGGGCAACGGCGGCACAGGAGCTGGCGTTCACCCTCACCAACGGGATCGCCTATGTTCAGGCGGCCGTCGATCGCGGGCTGGATGTCGATCGGTTCGGAGGACAGCTCTCGTTCTTCTTCAACGCCCATAACAACTTCTTCGAAGAGATCGCGAAATTCCGCGCAGCCCGCCGCCTCTGGGCCGGGATCATGAAGGACCGTTTCGGGGCGAAGCGGGAGGATACCATGAAGCTTCGGTTTCATGCACAGACCGGGGGAGCGACATTGACAGCGCAGCAGATCGACAACAATGTCGTGCGCGTGACGCTTCAGGCCCTGGCGGCCGTTCTCGGGGGGTGTCAATCGTTGCATACGAATGCCCGCGATGAAGCCCTCGCGCTGCCAACCGAAGAAGCCGCACGTCTTGCGCTGAGAACACAGCAGGTGATCGCCCATGAATCCGGCGTCACGGACACGGTCGATCCGCTGGGAGGATCCTACTATCTTGAATCACTGACCGATGAACTGGAAACGCGTGTCAGGGAATATATTGCGAAGGTCGACGCGTGCGGAGGAGCCGTTGCCGCGATCGAACAGCAATTCTACCAGTCGCATATTGCCGAAAGTGCCTACCGGTATCAAAAGGCGATCGAGAGCAAGGAGAAGATCATTATCGGAGTGAACGAGTTCCGTGAGGAGGAAACATTTCAGCCCGAGATTCTCAGGGTTGGGGAGGGGATACGACTCAAACAATTGAACCGGTTGAAAGACGTGAAATCCGGGCGGAGCAAGGAAGCCGTGGAGAGTGCCCTGGAGCAGCTTAAAGCGACCGCGCACCGGTCGCACAATGTACTTCCGCATATCCTCATCGCCGTTGAGGCGTATGCGACTATTGGTGAAATTTCGGATGCACTGCGCTCCGTGTGGGGGGAATATGAAGGATAAGAGAAAACGGCCGCCTCCTGTTGCTCCCCCTCCCGATATCTCCATGCGCCTATCGCAGAACGAGCGGAAGTACCTTCATTCGTTTTCACAAAAGAAAATCCGTCAACTTGAAAAGAAATTCGTCCTCGAAGGGTGGCGGGCGCTCCGGGAGGCTCTCGAGTCCGGGAGCACGATTGAAACAGTTGTGGTACAGTCGCGCTATCTCCAGGATCCGGACTACCGGAAGATCCTGAACGATATCCGGGCGCGCCGCATCCCGCTCAAAGAAGGATCGGAGCTCGAATTTCAAAGAATTGCAGATACGGTACACTCGCAGGGTGTGGTCGCACTTGTCCATCAGCAGGAATACCATCTCCACGGGCAAGCCTTCAAGCACGGGCCTCTTCTGGTCGCTCTCGATGCCGTTGCCGATCCGGGCAATCTGGGATCGGTGTTCCGTTCCGCGGCATGGTTTGGTGTCAACGGCGTGTTGTTAGGGAAGGGGAGCGTGGAACGGTACAATGAAAAAGTGGTGCGATCGACCGTCGGTTCCCTTTTTCACCTGCCGGTGGTGGAAGGGGTTGATCTGGCAGAGACACTTCCCATGTTGAAAAAGGAGGGCTTCATGATCGTGGCGACTTCGGGTGATGCCCCGACCTCCTACGCGGACTTGCCGATGCGTGCGAAGCTTGTCGTGGTGTTCGGATCCGAGGCCCATGGTGTTGCAAAAGAGATCCAGAAAGAGGCCGACATGATCGTCAAGATTCCCCGGTACGGCAATGCGGAATCCCTGAACCTGGGAGTCGCTTGCGGTATCATGCTGGCGCATATCAGGGAAAACAAGATCGTTCCATGACCGGGCCTCATGCGGTTGCCGTTCTATCGTCCATGTCCTTGAAACTCTCAGAGAGAAGAAAATGATTACCTCTGTTCCCGGATTTAAAGTCGGTCACTACACGGATCAAAAGGCGATGACCGGATGCACGGTTCTCCTCTGTCCGCCGAATACCAAAGGGAGTTGTGAAGTGCGCGGGAACTCTCCCGGAAGTCGCGAACTCGCACTCCTCGCCCCCGAAAAATCGATGCAGGAAGTTCATGCCATTTTGCTTACGGGGGGAAGCGCATTCGGTCTGGCTGCAGCGACCGGGGTGGTCCAATGGCTTGAGGAACGCGGGATCGGGTACCAGACCCCCTGGGTGAGGGTGCCGATCGTTCCAGCCGCGGTGGTGTTCGACCTGAATGTTGGGAGCAGTGAGACCCGGCCCGATGCCGCCGCCGGGTACGCAGCGTGTGGTGCTGCCTCCGACGGAGCTGTTGGGGAGGGAGGGGTTGGAGCGGGCACCGGAACGACGGTGGGTAAATGGAACGGGATGGAGCATTGGATGAAGGGGGGCGTCGGGTCCTCTTCCGTGAACCTGAACGGCCTCGCCGTCGGAGTGCTTGCCGTTGTCAATGCGGTCGGTGATGTGATCGATGAGAAGGGAAACGTCGTGGCAGGGGCCCGGTCCGCGGAGGGGCGATTTTTCGGCGATGTCGATGCTCACCGCCCCCTGGCACGCGGCAAAGTACTGAAGCATTCCAACACGACCCTTGTGGTCCTTGCCACCAATGCCGATTTCACGAAGCTCCAATTGTTCCGCATCGCCCAGCGCATGCACGACGGCATGGCGCGCGCGATCGTCCCGGCCCATACTTCCTACGACGGAGATGTTTCGTTCGCGCTTTCTTCCGGAGCAGTTCAGGCTGACCTCGATCTCGTTGGCGAGATTGCCGCACTGCAAACGGCATCCGCGATCCGCAGGGCCGTGCGTGCAGCCGATCAAACCGTCCGAATCCCCGGATTGACCCCCTCACGGTAACACCCAGGAGAGTTGCTTTTCCCTCCTCTGAATCAGCTCTCCCCGAAATGATATCCTTCACCATCCGCGCGTGATCCCTTTTAAACGCGTTTTTGGGAAGTGACTCAGTTTCCGTGGTTGAAGAATTTCACAGAGTTGCACAAAGAAAAAGATAAGAGAGTTCCACAGAGAAAGGCTGTTCTCTGTGGGACTCCGTGCCCCTCGGTGTCTCTCTGTGTACTGCCTTTTCTCTGAGAATGAGACACCACACGTTTTTGAATTATGGGCAAGATTATCGTATATTGGCGCCCGTGTTGTGACACCACCGCCAAAGGAAACGTATCGATTGAGCAGACTCTTTCAGTGGCTTCGGAGCTTGAAACAATGGGTTGAGCAGTCGGCACAGAAGCCCGGCGCAGCCTGGACCCTTTTTGGCATTGCTTTCATTGAATCTTCCTTCTTCCCGATTCCCCCGGATGTCTTGCTGATCGCATTGGCCATGCTGGTTCCTGCAAAAGCCTTCCGGTATGCGCTTATATGCTCCGTCGGTTCCGTCCTTGGAGGGATGCTGGGATATTTGATCGGGTACGAATTTTTCGAGTTGATCGGTCGAAGGATCATTGAGTTCTACGGCGTTACGGCGCAGTACGAACAAGTCCAGGAACTGTATCGGGAGAACGCCTTCACCGCGATTGCTATTGCCGGCTTTACGCCGATACCGTACAAGGTGTTCACGATTGCCGCGGGAGCGTTTGAAGTTCCATTCGAGACCATGGTCTACGCATCCGCGTTGAGCCGCCCGGCGCGGTTTTTTCTCGTGGCAGGACTCATCTACCGGTTCGGTCCCACGATTAAGCCCTGGATCGACAAGTATTTTGAAGCTCTCTCCATTGCATTTGTGGTACTGTTAGTGCTAGGATTCGTTGTTCTGCGGTACATTTTCTAAGAGTGGTCTCAAAAAGCCTTACCGAGTCATTGCGAGGGCCGAAGGCATATTACTTCAGTTGCGGAAGCAACTGTCAAATTGGATCATTGAAGCGAGAAGCGACGAAGCAATCTTAACACCGAGATAAACCTGGCTTTGTATAGATTGTTCCGTTCCAATCTAACGATTGGAACG
>JBBEBV010000126.1:0-5730 GCA_040882165.1 Bacteroidota bacterium | reverse complement strand
TAGTTCCAAAGAGTCGCACGCTGACGCGTGCGTTAATGGTAGGCTTCCAGCGGCCGCTGGCGGCCTCCGGCGGTTGTAGGTTTTGCGGGGAGATTGGAACAAAGAGAGACGTGAACGTTTCTGAACTCTATTTTCGGATCATCCCTCACATCATCATCATCCCACTCTCACGTAATCCTCAAAGCGGTATCCCTCGTGTGGCTCCGAGTTCACCAGCCTGAACGTGTCTCCAATGAGATGCTCATACGGCGGGAAGAAGGTGTCCCCTTCGACCACCTGGTCAACGATGGTCAGGTACAACGCTTGCGCTGAATCGAGCAACTGGGTATACAACTCCCCACCACCAATAACGAATACCTGTTCCTGATCCTGAAGTGCCTGGAGCGCATGGCCGATGGTGGGATACGTTTCGAGGCCCTGAATTTTCTGTGAGGTAAGAACGACATTCCTGCGGTTGGGGAGGGGTTTGCCCATGGACTCGTACGTTTTTCGACCCATCAGGACGGTATGTCCTGTCGTCAGTCGCTTGAACCGCTTGAGATCCTCGGAAACATGCCAGGGTAATTTTCCCCCGACACCGATAACACGATCACGGTTTAACGCGGCGATGATACTCAGCTTCACACCGCCACCTCAAATTTGATCGGCTCGTCGCATGCATAGCCGATCAATTCGAAGTCTTCGAACCGGAGCTGATCGAACGGTTTTTTTGCGATGACCAGTTTCGGCAGAGGCTTCGGGGTCCGTTTGAGTTGCTCCTTGAGTCCGTCTATATGGTTGACGTAGATGTGCGCGTCGATGATGGTGTGGCTGAAGTATCCTACGTCAAACCCGGTCTCCGATGCGATGGCCTGGGTCAGCAGGGCGTACGCAGCAAGGTTGAACGGAATGCCAAGGGCGATGTCACCGGAGCGTTGCGTAAGATGGCAGTTCAGCCTGGTCCCCTGGACATTGAACGCGAAGGTATAGTGGCAGGGGGGAAGTTTGCTTCCCCAGGCGTTGCCCGGTTCCCATGCCGACACGACCATCCGACGTGAGTGCGGGTTTGTTTTGAGAGCCTGGAGGACGGCCCCGATCTGATCGAATTCCTTCACCTCATACTGCCCCGTGGCCGGATTGATCTGCGCGCTCGGGAACCGGCGCCAGTAGCGGCCATAGGCGGTGTCGAGGTTCCCGTTCTCGTCCGCCCACGCGTCCCAGATCTTCGTGTGGTTGCGGAGATTGCGGATGTGGTCCTCGCCCGAGAGATACCAGAGCACCTCGCGCAGCATCGACTTGAAATTCATTTTCTTGGTGGTGATCAGGGGATATCCCTCGCTCAGGTCCACTTTGTAGTACTCGGAAAAAAACGACAGCGTATCGACGCCGGTCCGGTTCGGCTTGAGTTGTCCCTTGGTGAGGACGCGTTCAACGAGGTCGAGGTATTCTCTCATCGGTCTCCCTGTGATTCGTTATCTGAAAAGCAATTGCTCAGCCCACGAAACACGCCAAACACACAAAATATATCTGGCAGGGCCTGCTGAACTAAGGTTTCCGCCTATCGAACAGTATTGAGCTCAGAGGCAAGCGGAAAGTTTGGCTCGATGTCGGTCGGGACGTCCTTCAGCCTGTCCAGCGCGCTTTGCATCGATGGCCGGATCACGCCATACTTGTCGAGGAGCGCCTTGGCTTTCTCGTAGCTTCCTTCTGCTTGTACCGTCATGATCTCACCCGTAAGCTTCTTCGCTGCCGCCTTGATTGCAGCAAGATCCACCTTGAACGTCCCCACCTCCTGGTCGAACATGATCGCCCCCTCGTCCATCAGGTAATTGAACTGGAACGCCATCCCTTTCCCGTGCGCGCCGTTCAGGCCGAACCGGACGGAACGGAACGAGCTGGCCAGGTAGGTAACGTACATCGATTCTTCCATCGATTTCTCGACCACCCCTTTATCGATCAAATACTGCAGGGCGAAAAGGCCGGAGATGTCGGCTTTTGCCTCCTCGAAGGCGGAGCTCAACTCTTTCAGCTCCTGCCGGACGGTTGTCTTCTTCCCGTTGACCGTGATGTTGTGTGGCCCGAGTCCGTGCATCAGCTCATGGGCAAGGATGTGCGTAAAGAACGGTTGAAATGCGACCAGGGACCGCTGACCCGGCTCGATAACGACGCCTGCAATGGGCGTCAGGACCTTGGCAAATTTTGCCTCCTGCACGTTCTTGAGCATCACGCGTTTGCTCCCTTTTTCCTTCACCACTCTCTCATCGTTCGGAAGGTTGAACGCCGCCGTGGTTACTCCCTCACGCGCTTCACCCCCCACCATCACCTGATCGACGACTCGGATGGGGGAGAGCTCTCCCAGTTTGGCGTTCCGGTATTTCTTGTCGATGGGGAGGTTGTTCTCGATCTCCTGGAGGTATTGGGAATACTTCTGGAGATTCTGTGTCTCCACGTCGTTTCTCAAGGTGATAAATGATTCGAACGCCGCCTTGTAATTAAAGAGCTCGTCCATATACACTTCGTACGGGCCTATGGTGGGTTCGATCGGACTGTCGAGCTCCATCCAGGCCACATCGCTTGCATAATAGTTGTTGCTCAAGAATGCATCGGCGCGCGTGGTGAGGTAGTTCTTCAGGCTCTTGTCCGAGGTAAGGGCCGCGGCCTCGTGAAGCAGTTTGGCTGCCGGTTCAAGAAACTCTTTGTATTCTTCGTTATACGGAACGGTCATGAGTGCTCCACCGGCTCCGCGGCGAATGGTGTGAAAGTAGCCGGTTGCTTTCTCTTGCTCGCTTGCAGGGAGTGTGACGAGCCACCGCTCGAACTCCTCCTTCGTTATATCGTCCGGGTAATAGTTCGCATGAGCCGGCCGCTCCGGCACCCCATCGATAAAGGGTGCGTTGTCGTCAAGACCCGACCATGGACTCATGTTGATAGTATAGTACCGAAACCGCTCCTTTCCTTCAGGAGACACATCGGCTTCCAGTTTTGCCCTCAGTGCCTCGTTCCCGCTCCAGACCTGGCGGGTATAGATCTTGTCGATAAGCAGGGATGCTTCGAACAGCTTGGCGAGAGCTTTGCGATCCCCTTCCGACAGCCTGGAGATGTCGGCGGTGATTTCCGCGGGAGCGAAACGTTTGATCTTCATGGTGAGGTCGGAAGTACTTTTGGTGTCCATTTCTGTTTTTGAACATCCTGTAAGAAGGAAAAGAAAACAGGCCAGCAAGCAAAAACGGGTCGTTGCCATGGGTTACTCCGTGATCTGAGGTCGAGATTTGAACAACGAGGGGAAGCGTTGATTGTGCGTTGAAAGCTGCTGCATCTCCGGGGCAAAAGGTACGCGTTAAAGCGTGGAGATGCAAGATTCAACGAGCAAGCTTACCCTGATCAAGCTGGCCGCACCCTTCGACTTCGCTCAGGGTGCCCCCCATTCTTAAGCCAGAGGACACCACGTTATGGCGCGGGTTGTTGCTGCGTGAGACAGTGAATAGTTCCAAGTCCCCACACCAGGTCGACCGCGTGGATGCCGATCACAGGACGGTCGGTGATGAGCTCAGACAAGATACCGAGTGCTATCCGGTCGTTGGGATCGTTGAAGGTGGGGACGAGAACGGCGGCATTCGCAATGTAGAAATTGGCATAGCTGGCCGGAAGACGCTGGCCGTCGAGAAAGAGTGGGGCCGGCATGGGGAGGTGCACAACTTCCACCCTGGAGCCATTCTCCAGTCGCATGGCTTGGATCAACTCACGGTTCTCCTGGAGCGGTCGATAATTTATTTCACCGGGGTTCGATTCCTGGACCAGCACAACGGTGGTGGGGTTGACGAACCGGCAGAGGTCGTCGACGTGGCCATGCGTGTCGTCGCCGGCAATCCCCTCTTTCAGCCAAAGGATGTTCATCACGCCCAGGTTCTCGCGGAGGGCCTGTTCGAGCTCCCCCTTCCCAAAGCCCGGATTGCGCACCTGGACAGCCGGATCGAGCAGGCACTCTTCCGTGGTGATAAGCGTCCCGCGACCATTTACGTCGATACTTCCCCCCTCCAACACGAAATCCTTTGTCCCAATCCTGGCAGAGAGGGACTTCAGCCCAAGTTTCTTCCCGACAGTATCCGGGATGGCGTCGTCTCTCTTCCAGTCGGGATATTTTGCCCACCCGTTAAAACGAAAACGGGCGATGACGGTCTCCTTCCCCTTCCTGAGAAAAATGGGACCGGTATCCCGGGTCCATCCGCGATTGGTAGGGATGTTGAAATACTCGATCTGAGCCGGGTCTATCCCGACCCGTTGGAGGATGCGCTGTGCCTGGTTCCTGGTGCGGGGGTTGACGAGAAGTCGCACTTTTTCGCCCGGAGCGATTCTCCGGATCATCTCGCCGTAGACCCAGGGGATGGGAGCGATCTTGCCCGGCCAATCGGTCCGGTTGTGGGGCCAGCCAAGCCAGGTCGCCTCATGGCGTTCCCACTCGGCAGGCATATGGAAACCTGATGCAGACGGTGTCGTGTTCACGAAGGGATGTTACCTCGGCGCGGTGTCGTCAAGAAAACGTTGTGTGATATCGCCGTACGCATCGATCCGCCGGTCACGCAGGAAGGGCCAGTTGCGCCGGATCTCTTCAAGGTGGGTAAGATCGATATCAGCGATCAGGGTTTCTTCCTTGTCGGTTGAAGCTTCGGCGAGGATAACCCCCTGCGGGTCCGCGATAAAGGATGATCCCCAGAATTCGATCCCCGCAGCGCCGGGCAGCGGTTGCTCATAACCGATGCGGTTCACAGCGGCAACGTAGATACCGTTGGCGATGGCGTGTCCCCGCTGGACGGTTTGCCAAGCCTCGCGTTGTGCTTTTCCGAACCGTTCCTTTTCGTGCGGGTGCCAGCCGATTGCCGTGGGGTAAAACAAGATGGAGGCTCCCTGCAGGGCGGAGAGACGGGCGCCTTCAGGATACCACTGATCCCAGCAGATCAGCGTGCTGATCCTTCCGACTGTCGTGTCGAAGGCCTTGAAGCCGATGTCGCCGGGGGTGAAGTAAAATTTCTCGTAATACGATGGGTCGTCGGGGATATGCATCTTGCGGTACAACCCGGCAATGGTTCCGTCCGCCTCGATGATTGCGGCGCTATTGTGGTAGATGCCGGGGGCGCGGCGTTCAAACAGGGGGGCGACGATGACAAGCCTTAGCTTTTTGGCGACTTCTCCAAGGGCTTTCGTGCTGGGGCCGGGAACCGGTTCCGCGAGGTTGAAAAGGTCCGCATTCTCACTCTGGCAAAAGTACTGGGAACGGAACAACTCCGGCAGACAAACCAGGTGCGCGCCTTTCCGTGCGGCATCCTCGATTTTGACGATGGCCCGCTGCAAGTTGACCTCGGTGTCTTTGCCGAAGGCCATCTGGATCAGCCCGATGGTATAGTTCTTTTGCGTGGTCAATGTGCGAAGCCGGTCCCATGCCTCTGAAAGCTTTCCACCACTGTCCTAAATTGTGCCGACAAAAATACCGGAATATGGAATGAGATGCAAGAAGAGAGCGGGCAGACGGCAGACGACAGGGCGCAGATCAAGATGTCTGTCATCTGTAATCTGCCGTCTGCTATCTGCCATCTGCCATCTGCAATCTGCCATCTGCCATCTGCAATCTGCCATCTGCCGTCTGCCATCTGCAATCTGCCGTCTGCAATCTGCCATCTGCAATCTGCAATCTGCAATCTGCAATCTGCCATCTGCCATCTGCCATCTGCCATCTGCCATCTGCCATCTGCCATCTGC
>JBBEBV010000125.1:0-5793 GCA_040882165.1 Bacteroidota bacterium | reverse complement strand
AGCAACATCGACAACCCATCCGTCGGTCTCATTCTCGTTTCGCTCGCCTCCGGGTTCGGACTTGTGGCCGTCAGTTTCCTGGCAAGCCGCTACGTACTCCCCATCGCCTTCCGCCAGGTCGCGCAAAACCCCGAGTTGATGCTCGTTCTCTCCATCTCATGGTGTTTCATCATGTGCTGGCTGGCGCTGATGGCCAATTTTTCGATCGCTATGGGAGCGTTGATTGCGGGGGTGAGCATCTCCACGTTTCCCTACAGTCATGACGTGATCGTCAAGATCCGTTCACTGCGCGATTTTTTTGTGACCCTCTTTTTCGTGTCACTGGGGATGCAGCTCATCGTGGAGTCCGCGACAGGGATCATCACCGGATTGATCCTTTCCCTCTTCATTATCCTGAGTCGGATCGTGACCATTTTCCCGACATCGTATGTGATGAAATTAGGAAGCAGGGTTGGCGTCCTTTCCTCGCTCCACCTTGCGCAGTCGAGCGAGTTCTCCCTGGTCATTGCCACGCTGGGCCTCGGCTACGGACATATTTCGCAGGAGATCGTCTCCCTGATCGCCATTACTCTGGTCATCACCTCCACCCTTTCCACGTATATGGTCATCGGAAGCCACGCGATCGCGCGCACAGCGGTGCGGCTTCTTGAAGGTGTGGGAGTGAAGAGTTCGCATCACCAGGAGGAAGCAGATGGAGGGATGGAACATGGCGAGATTCTTTTATTGGGATGTCACAGGCTGGGGAGCGCTCTGGTGCACGACCTGGTGGAGACGAACGAAAACGTGCAGGTGCTCGATTTCAACCCGGAGGTCCTGACCAAACTGAAGGAATTGGGGGTGGCCGCGACGTATGCCGATATCAGTCACGTTGACACACTCAAGGAAGCCGAAATTCGCCATGCGAAGTTCATCATCTGCGCGGTGTCCGATGAGTATCTGCGCGGCACAAGCAACCTCGATATTCTTCAATACTTGAGATCAAAAAAGGTGAGAGCGCACGTGATCGTCCAGTCGAGTTCCGCCCAGGGGGCGGTGAAACTGTACGAGGCTGGAGCGGATTATGTGCTGATCCCCCCGGCAGTCTCTTCCGCACACATTCTGTCCATTATCGAGAAAGCAAGGTTCGGTGAGCTGGAATCACTGAAGGCTGTCGAGCGGAAACTGTTGAAGAAGCGAAAGGAAGTGCTATCGTGAAAGAAATATCCACAGCCGGAGGCCCATAACTATAGAATGCGTTAGCATTCTCCGATTTGGGTTGGCATTGGGTCCGACATGGAGCACGCTTCGCGTGCTTCAGCAGAATGCCCCCGTCTGTGGATATCTTCTTTTCAGAACTTCGGGAAGAAGGAAATTCCAAATGATGCCGCGGTGAAACCGTTGAACTTCTCGGTTGCAGGCCCGATCAGGCTCGGCACGCCGACGGCATGCCGCACTTCAACAAACCCATCCAGGCCGCGACTCATATTGATCTGTACTCCCCCTTTTGCCGCAGGGGCAACCGTCGCGGAATACGTCCCCTGATTTCCCCATCCGAGCACCATCGCTCCGGCCCCGACATAGGGACGCACATCGCCTCGGGCGAAGTAGTACGTCAGGTCCGCACCGAGCATCGCAACTCCGAAACTCAGCCGCGGGTAATCATAATAGTACGGGTTGGTGACATTCGAATACGGGGAATAATACGGAGCCCAGCGACTTGCGACCGGGATGTAGTCGTTCTCGTTGACGGTCCCGGACTTCCCCCCTCCGATCATCAATCCTGCATACAGATCGATCATCGGGTTCATCCGGTTGTTCGGTGAGTACTGGATGAAGAGGGTTGGTCCGAATCGCTCCCCTCCACTGAGACCGAAACTCGCGTACGCCAGTGCGGACGACCAATTCGATTGGCTTGCCGACCGGAACGCCGAACTCTTCTTCACCATTTTCTCCACGACCTGTTCCTGCGGAGGCGTCAATAAACCGGGGACGACCTGGGCCGATGCGACCGACACGGCAAGCAGTATTACGGCAACCGCCAATACTCTCTTCATGACTCTTCCCTCCTGAACGGTGAATAAATGTTGGACCTGCAACAGTTGTTCGATGCTCTGGCCAGGTTTTGAAAAGAAGCAATTAATTGCCACAAACCTGCCTGCCGAAGTGGCTTCGGCACACAGGCAGGGGCACCAAGACACGAATTGTTATGGAATAAATGTGAGAAAGCGATTCAACTTCAATCTTCTTCTTTGTGTCTTCGAGTCTTCGTGGCAGGCTTTTCATTTGCCTGATAGGTCAATGGTAAGAATCTTCGATGAAAAGAGCAAGAACGAATCGATGGAACGAAATGGTACGAAGAGTCATCCCTTCCCCGCTTCGAATCTCCGCCAGTCTTCTGCGTACTGCCGGAGCCGGTGGTCAGCAAGGAAATTGATCGTCCCCTCCTCAAAAATCCCATCCTTCTTCCGATCTCCGGCTTTCACACCGGTCAGGATCTCGATCCCTTGATTGACCGTGGAGACGGCGTAGACATGGAACTTCTTCTTCTGCACAGCTTCCGTCACATCATCCCGTAACATCAGGTCGCCGACGTTCTGGATCGGGATCAAGACTCCTTGTTTTCCCGTGAGGCCGCGGGCCTTGCAGATATCGAAGAACCCTTCAATCTTCTCGTTCACGCCGCCGATCGGCTGGACCTCCCCTTTCTGGTTCACGGACCCGGTGACGGCGAGTTCCTGCCGTATCGGGACGCCGGAAAGGCTGGAGAGAATCGCATACATCTCGGTCGAAGAAGCGCTGTCGCCGTCCACGCCGCCGTACGACTGCTCGAACGTGATGCTCGCGCTCATGATCAGCGGCTTGTCCTGGGCGAACTTACTCCGGAGGTACCCGCTGAGGATCGCCACACCCTTGTTGTGGGTCGGTCCGCTCATCTCCGCATCCCGCTCGATGTTGATGACGCCGGCGCGCCCCAGGGCCGTGCGGGCCGTGATGCGCGACGGTTTACCGAAAGCGTGCTCACCCGTATCGTAGACCGCGAGGCCGTTCACCTGTCCCACCACGCTCCCCACAGTATCGATCATCATGGTCCCTTCATGGATCATCTCCTGCATCTTCTCCTCCACCATGGCCCCGCGGTACAGGCGTTCTTCGATCGCTTTCTTGACATGGTGCGCGGAGACAACGGTTTTTTGTTCTTCCCCGGCCCAGTAGTTTGCCTCCCGGATCACATCGGCGATGACATTGAAGCGCGTGGAAAGCTTCCCCTGCCTCCCGGAAAGCCTCAAACCGAACTCCAGCAGCACCGCCATCGCAGTACGGTCGTACGTCCTCAACTTCTCATCGTCGCTGACCATCTTGATGAACTGGAGATACTTCTCGACCGAGGAGGGATTCCGCGGTATCTCATAATCGAAGTCGGATCGTATCTTGAAGATCTTCTGGAAGTCTTCATCCCGGTAATGGAGGAATTGGTAGAGCTCCGCATCGCCGACCATAATGACCTTCACGTTCAGCTTGATCGGCTCCGGCTTCATACCGGAAGGGGCAAAGCCGAACATCGGCTCGTAGGTAAGGATCTCCAACTTGCCCGTGCGGAGGGTCCGCTTCAGGTCCTGCCATACCCCCGGTTCGACCAGTGTATCGAGCGCGTTGAGGACAAGGTACCCTCCGTCGGCCTGCAGCAGGGATCCCGCCTTGATCTGGGTAAACTCGGTTCTCCAGACACCCCCTTTTTCCAGCACCCGTTCGACCGTCCCGAAGAGGTTTTTATATTTCGGGTTCGTCTCGATCACAACCGGGGTGTGCTCGGCCTGGGAGTTGTCGACGAGGAGATTGACCTCGTACTCAAGGAACACGTCTTCCTCCACCTCCTGCTCCTCTCCTTGCTGCGGTTGCGGAGGAGGCTGCTGGGCGCGGAATCGGTCCAGGTTCCCGCTGATGTTTTCGCGGACGTCGTCCAGGTAGGCGTGAACTTTTTTGTCGTCGTACGTCACCTTCATAACCTGGATGGCCTCATCAACGATCGGCATCACCAGCTTTTCCTCGATCTCCGTGAGAGATTGCTGCACTTTCTTTTCGATGTTGCGCAGCTCACGGAAAACGGTGGACATTTGCTTTTCAAGGACCCCCTGCGCCTTTTTCAAGGATTCGAATTGCTCCTTCGGGAAGTCCCCCTTCTGAGAGAGCGTCTCGATCTCGTCGAGGCTGGTGGCTTTCTCGGCGACCACCGGGACAATGTCCGGCCGCATCAGGTTCCCAACCTGCACCTGCACCAACTCGAAGCCCTGTTCCTTCACTCGTTTCTCGAAATCCTGGAGCACACTCTTTTGCCTGTCCTGAAAGTGACCGAGCACCGACTTTCGCGCATCCTGGTATCGCTGGCCTTCGTAGATCGACGGGATGTCACGCTGGAGGTCGGCAATAAAGCTCGCCATGTCGATCTTCAGTCCTTTTCCCTGTCCGGCCGGGAGCGAGAGCGCTATCGGCTGATCGATGTTCTTGAAATTGAAGACGTAACAGTGATCACGCAGGCCGTCCCCCTTCATCTCGAACTCATGTAACATGCGCTTGATCGTGGTCGTGCGACCCGTGCCGGAAACTCCCGTGACGAAAATGTTATACCCGAAGTGTTTCATCGCCAGTCCGACGCGCAAGGCCCTGAGCGCGCGTTCCTGCCCGATGATTTCGCGTGTCGGTTTGATCTCGTCGCTCGTCTTTACCTTCAGGGACTTCGGGTTGCAATGCCAGCGGAGCTTGTCGACCGGCAAGGGCTTGTGGAGAGGAGCGCGTTTGGTGTGTGCGGGGGAAGGTTCCAAAGACCGCGACCTTTTCGACGAATGTGAGATTTTCTTTGTCCCCTTCGGCGATGAGGATTTCAAGGTTTTCTTTGACATGAGCACTCCAGTAACGATAGAAAGTCAACTTCCATTCACCGGAAGCAAATTAAAGTTTCGGGCCTGAGACTTTCATGGACCTCGGAAATTGAAAGTTTGCTTTCATCACTCAACAACAGTCAATATTTTCGAGGCTACAAACAACCGATTTCCCGTCGGGGTCTGAGACTGCTCTTCTACTATACCCTCTTTCACCAGCCTCCGAAGCACTGCCAGGGCTGTTGGGTGTGTTACCCTAAACTTATCACGTATCCGGGAAGCCGTAAGAACAGGCTGCACAAACAAGTGGTCAACGGTCCCCAGAAGCAGCACTGACCCACGGACATGTTGAAGCCGGTCTCTCCACCCGATTTGGAGGTCCTGGAGTTGTTTTGCCCTTCGCATGGAATCCTGGGATTGTTCATAAACGCCCTGAAGGAAAAAGGAAAGCCACTCGTTCCATGCCCCCTTCTGGCTGACCTGCAGAAGGAGATCATAATACGTGTCGCGCCGATGTTCAAAGAATGCACTTAATTATAGACTTCCCGTACATCTGAATACTTCGCTGTCCCGGCCTTGTGCGGGCTCTCTGCCGTGTAGGCAAACAGATCCATCACGTCGGCCTGTGTCCCTTCAATCCTCGATGAGAGCACTGCTTCGCGGCTCATAAAGGGTCGAATCAGCAGGTTGGGATTTAACATTGTCCTTCCGAGCCCCGCAAGTTCACCGAGAGCACGGTCGGCTTTTGAAAGCTCCTGCAGTACCTTCATTTCTATCGACAGGGAGGGGGGCAACGGATGGGGAAGGAAGGCATGAAATGCGGTTTCCCCAGATCCTATCTGCACAAGGCGGCCCGCCGTACTATTTCGAAAGAGATCAGGATTCAGGATCATCTCCAAAGTGAGTGGGTAAGAAATCGGGCATTTTTGTCGTCAAAGGT
>JBBEBV010000124.1:0-5809 GCA_040882165.1 Bacteroidota bacterium | reverse complement strand
CCACCGATAATTGGGCGAACAGTACGGTATTGAATTCGACGGCATTAATATATTTAAACACGACGATGTCATCATTTGCCCAGACCATCAGTGGTGGTGTGCTGGTACCAAGCGGACAAACATTTTCTCTCAGGATCTATCCTTATGCGCTTCAGAATGGCATGGCGATGACTCCTACTTTTGCAATTCACAATACTGTGACTATTTGTGGTACAACGGCTCCTGAAGTTTCAAGCACCGGCTCTCTTTGCGGAGTGAAGTTCAACGACTCCGACGGTGATGGGGTACAGGATGCCGGTGAACCTGGACTCCCGAACTGGATAATCAATTTGTCATACGACCAGGCGACCGGACCCGTGACATTGATAGATACCACGGACGCAAACGGCAACTATTGTTTCAACAACCTGACCGCCGGGGCATACACTGTTTCAGAGACAAACCAAACCGGATGGGGTCAAACGTTCCCGGCTGCTCCTGGAACCCACACCGTAACCCTCGCGGCGGGACAGATGATCGACAGACTCAACTTCGGAAACAAACTCGATCTATGCATTAATGGAACGAAAGCATGGTCGCCGCTTGGAACGGGAATTACGAACGGAACGAATGGTGAAGTGTGGGCTCTTGCAGTAATGGGATCAGATCTTTATGTAGGCGGAAACTTCACTACCGCCGGAGGCAATACAGTAAATCATATTGCAAAATGGAACGGTTCCAGTTGGTCAGCGCTTATAAGCAGTAGTAACGGTATAAACGGGATAAATGGAATGGTAACCGCACTTGCCGTAATCGGGACGGATCTTTATGCCGGTGGTTGGTTTACTACCGCCGGTGGAATACCCGCAGAAAATATCGCCAAGTGGGATGGTACAAACTGGTCAGCGCTTGGAAACGGACTTCCTGCGGCTGGCGCTATTAATGCTCTTGCAGCAATGGGAAATAATCTGTATGCCACATCATATATTTTGGAACCAGCATTAGGCGGTCCTGGAAATCTCATAGTTAGATGGGATGGTGCAAATTGGTCGGCATTCAGCGTCATGAATGATTACGTATCGTCGCTCCTTGTAGATGGAACGGACCTTTATGCTGGAGGACAATTCACCATGGCCGGGACTGTGCCTGCAAATCGTATTGCTAAATGGGATGGCACAAACTGGTCCGCACTTGGATCAGGAATGGATTTCTTTATAGGGGGAACAGGCCTTAAGATGATGGCTGGAAATCTCTATGCAGGCGGAAGATTTACGACAGCCGGAGGAACTACTGCAAATTTTGTTGCTCAGTGGGATGGCTCGATCTGGTCCCCATTCATAAATGGTATAAATAACGGGATGAATAATGCAGTAGACGGCTTAGGGGTGATTGGAACGGATCTTTACGTATCCGGAAGCTTCACAACGGCCGGAGGAGTAAACGCAAATAGTGTTGCTAGATGGGATGGAACGAATTGGTCGCCCCTGGGAAGCGGAATGAATGATGGAGTATGGCGACTTGCTGCGATAGGTAATGATCTCTATGCTGGAGGTATATTCACAACAGCAGGAGGTGTGAGCGCAAATTATATTGCCAAGTGGGAGTGTAAACCCGATACGTCGCTCGGTAGTATTTGCGGAGTGAAGTTCAACGACTCCGACGGTGATGGGGTACAGGATGCCGGTGAACCTGGACTCCCGAACTGGATAATCAATTTGTCATACGACCAGGCGACCGGACCCGTGACATTGATAGATACCACGGACGCAAACGGCAACTATTGTTTCAACAACCTGCCTGCCGGTACCTATACCCTTACCGAGACGAACCAAACCGGTTGGCAGCAGACATTCCCATCCTCTCCGGGAACCCACACCGTAACGCTCACTGCGGGACAAACGATCGACAGGCTCAACTTCGGAAATCAACTTTCAACAGCACCACCGGATTCCTGCAGTTATTTGGGCAACCCCGACTTTGAACAAATTATCAACGTTCCCCCCCCCTCAACATCTATTCAGACGCCGCAAGAGAACATTCCCTTCTGGAACACTACAGCATCAGACAGTCTCATAGAAATCTGGCGTAGCGGATTCAATGGAGTACCGGCATTTTCAGGCAATCAGTTTGCTGAATTGAATGCCACGATGGTCGGTACACTCTACCAAAATTTTACAGCCGTACCGGGTAGTACGGTTATAGTTTCCTTCGCGCACAGAGGGCGCCCAACGTTTAACAACCAAATGAGTGTTTCCATAACCCCTCTTGGTGGAACGGAGGTTATTTTAGGAACATTCACTGCGAGTACTACCGCCTGGACCGTTCAAAGCGTATCCTACACATTTCCCAATAATGGCATTACGGCATACGTGTTGAGCTTTATTTCCCTCCCCGTAGGCGGTACTTCGGCTGGCGGGAATTTTCTTGATGCGGTAAATATCACGTGTCCATCATCCCTTTGCGGTGTGAAGTTCAATGACTTGAACGGCAACGGTGTGAAAGATGAGGGTGAGCCGGGACTTCCAGGTTGGGAAATCAGCTTGAACGTGACGGGGATTCCTCCTGTTATAACTGATTCGCTCGGCAACTATTGTTTCAACAACTTGCCTCCCGGTACCTACACCCTTACCGAGACAAACCAAACCGGTTGGCAGCAGACATTCCCATCCTCCCCGGGAACCCACACGGTAACCCTCGCAACGGGACAGATCATCGACAGCCTTAACTTCGGGAATCGCCTTTCAACAGTCGGGAGTATTTGTGATTCTCTCAGCGCTACGGCCACAAGAATTACACCCGGAGATTGTCTCTGGAGTCTGAGCCTGAATCATCCGGCGAATGTAGCAGGAATAAGTTCAATCCAAATTTTATCCCTATCGCCGAATCAGTTTACGACCGGTACGGGGCTGGGTGCCAATTATCAAACCTGGTTCACTTCCGGAACAAACACGTATACCCCACCAACCGGTGTCGTACCCGGCGGTACTCTTAACGACTTCTTCACCATGAGTCTCAGTTATGTGACGTCACCACAAATCATTGTCGTGAACTGGCTGGATGCCGCGGGCAGTGCCGTATGTTCTGATACATTGCAATTGGATTGTCGCATTGCATGTGTCAGCGTTATCAGTGACACCGTAACCTGTACTGGAAGCAGCTACAGTTTCTTGTATTCATTTACCAATAATGCTGCCTATTCAATATCGGCTATTGAATACGCAGTGCAAAGTCCTTCCACCGTTAGCATTGCATCTCTTACAGCAATCCTATCGCCGGCCGTAGGGTCGGGATTAAATTCAGGTCTTCAAAACATACTGCTCTCCGGAGCGACACCCGGTGATACGGTCAGCATCCTGGCAAAGTTTATCAGTCCGGACAGTTGTTGCTGGTGCTATGAAACCCTGCAGGTAATTATTCCAGCCTGCGGTTCCGTGTGCGATTCGGTGAGTGTTCAGGCACAGGGGTCTCCAACCGATTGCTGTTATGCTATCTCATTAACAAATAGCAGCAGCACGGTATTTTCGAATATCCAGTTTGAGCTACTTTCTGGGGGAATGTTCAGTACAGTCAATACAACTGCGGTACCCGGTTGGGGCTTCACCAACATTACTCCTAATAATCTCATTAACCTTGTAAAGTTTCCCATCGGTCAGGGAATTGGACAGGGAGCCTTCAGTAGCATACTGAACATGTGTGTACGGCAGTATACCTCTCCGAATCAAATAGTCGAGGTTCGATGGATGAAAGACGGTCAGGTACTGTGTCGGGATACGTTGCGGTTCGAATGTGTAACACCACCTATTCCAACAGATGCTTGTTCACAGATCATTAATGACACACTCATCTGTTTACCGAACGGAACGCTTCAGTATAATTTCCGGATTCAGAACAATTCCAATATTGTTTCAACCGGTTTCGGCATTTTCCCGACTACACCCGGTGTCTCATTTTCACAAACACTCTTTTCAAATGTTGGCATCATGCCCGGTCAGGTCTCGCCCATGCAAAGCATCGTGATAACGGGCAGTGGACAGGGTCAGAACCTCTGTCTCCAGACAGCCATATTCAACTCAGTGGTATCCGGAGACAGCCTCTATAATTACTGTTGCCATAGCGATACGGTGTGTATCACAACACCGCTCTGTGGCGGGAAGCCGGGGTGTTTCGCTCCGCCGGATAGTATGGTTGGCTGGTGGACCGGCGATGCAAACGCGTATGACATTTCAGGTCTCAATAATCATGGAACAATTCAGAATGGCTTGAACTATACAACCGGCAAAGTTGCCAACGCATTCAACGCCGGCAACTATATCCACTACGTTTCCGTCCCCGATCATGCTTCATTGAACTTCGACAGAGGCAACTTCTCTATCGACGCGTGGATCAAAACGAACGACTCAGTGAATGTTCTGGGCATTGCTCATAAACGGGTGATTTCAGGGAGCAACTTTACCGGATATGCACTCTTTATCAACCAGGGGAGACTCTTTTTTCAGATGGGTGATGGTTCGTCTCCTCTGAACCAGGTCGTTCTCACTGTTCAACTTGCCGATGGTAATTGGCATTTTGTTGCGGTGACAATCGACAGGAAGAGTACAACCGGCGGGAAGCTGTACATAGACGGCCTTCCGGCGTTGACGTTCGATCCTACGATCAAGCCGAACTCAATTACCAACACGACACCGCTGATCCTGGCCTTGAACAATATTCTGCACAAAGAGACATTCCAGCTTGATGAGGTTGAAATATTCAATGGCGTCCTCTCGGAAGGCGAAATCTATTCTATCTTTGCCGCCGACAGCGCCGGAAAGTGTAAACCAACCGGACTAATCGGTTGCGTCGATCCCCCATCGGGAATGGTGGCATGGTGGCCGTTGGATGAAACTTCTATCACGAAGGAAGGCTCGATATCGAATGACCTTGCAGGGTTCAACAATGTCGGCACGCGCGTAGGCGGTCCCGTGCCTGCGGCTGGGAAAGTCCTGGGCGGATTACAATTCGACGGAGTCAACGACTATGTGGAAGTGGCTGACCACCCCGAGCTTAACTTCGGCAGAGGGGATTTCTCCTTCGATGCATGGATTCAGACGACGGATAGCATCGGCGCGAAAGATCTTGTTGATAAACGAGCTTCGATCAACGGCTACGTCGGTTACTCGTTCTTCCTGAACAACGGTAAACTGAGCCTGCAATTGGCCACTGGATCGTTTACAAGCTATACCTCGCCGGTTTTTGTTGCCGATGGCCAATGGCATCATATTGCCATCACCGTTTCGAGAGCCAGTCAAACAGGGATCCTGTTTTATCTTGATGGTGTCGATACACAATTCGGCAACCCGACATTACATCCGGCTTCACTCGACCACAGTGGTCCGCTCCGGATAGGCAGTCAGTCGTTTGCGACGGATTATCTGTTCAAAGGAATCCTGGATGAGATAGAATTGTTCAACCGCGTACTCACGAAGGCAGAAATCGTCTCGATATTCTCTGCCGGCAGCGCCGGAAAGTGCAAATCAACTCCTCCTACTTCGATCGATCAGGACGGAAGGGAGAATACCCTGCCGAAAAGTTTGAAACTGGGGCAGAATTACCCCAATCCGTTCAACCCTACGACGCAGATTGCGTACGAACTCCCGTCAGCGGAATTTGTAAGCCTTCGCGTCTATAATTCGCTCGGTCAGGAAGTCGCCCTGCTCGTCAACGGGCAGCGATCAGCCGGAGCCTATACGGTCACGTTCCAAGCGGCCGATCTTCCGAGTGGAATGTATTTCTATCGCTTGATCGCGGGTGAATTTCAGCAGACGCGCAAGCTGTTACTGTTGCGATGAGT
>JBBEBV010000123.1:0-1068 GCA_040882165.1 Bacteroidota bacterium | reverse complement strand
CTGTTTCTCCCCTTTCGGGCGAGTGTCCCGCTCAAGCAAGCCATCACCTTGGTAACCTATTGAACCCTCGTCGAACCGTACGTGAGGTTTTCCCTCATACGGCTCTCCTGAAGTCAGAGCATTGTTGGCTACAGCTTCACGACGTGATAGTCGTAGAAGAGGCCGAGTTGACCGTAGATATACTCCGAGGTCAGTTTGCCCCAGCCGTATCCACGCCTTCCTCTCCGCCGCCAGATGACATGCCGAACTCGCTTATTGACAAAGTGGGCAAGTTCGCGGAATGTGGCCGATCCATTACCAAGTCGGAAGTACCCCATCCACCCACGCAGGTAGCGATTGAGATTCTCCACCTGCTCTTTCGCACGGAGTGGGATCGAGTGATGCACGTGTTTCCGTACTGTCGCTCGGAACCGCTCTTGACTCCGTGGACTTGGATAAACCAATATCAGCCGAGTGCCTGTCTTCCTGCTTCTGACATTGTGGAACCGGAAGCCGAGGAAGTCCACGCTTTCTCCAATCGCCAACTTGAGTCTGCGTGTTTTCTCTCGGTTGATACGCAAGTCCAGCCGCTCCACATAGTGGTGCAGCAGGTCAGTGCCTTCCTCCAGTTTCTTCTGTGCCAGAAGAATCATATCGTCCGCATATCGTACCAAGTGGATCGACCCGTTGCGGATTGCTCCGAGTCGGCTCCTCTCGAATGCCTGATCGACAGGATTCAGGTAGATGTTCGCCAGCAGGGGACTGATTACCCCGCCCTGTGGTGTACCGCAATTGCTCTGCCGGAGTTGACCCTCTTCGACATAGCCACAGCTTAACCACAGCCGGATTACACGAAGGACTTCCCCGTCTGAGATACGCTTCGCGACGAGCTTCATGAGTTTGCCGTGATCGACTGTGTCGAAGTATTTCTCCAGATCAACATCGTAGACTTCGGTACATCCCCAGTTGAGGTACTTATAAATCTCCCGAACCGCATCATGCGCACTTTTCTCTGGCCTGAACCCGTAGCTTGAGTCGGCAAAATCCGCCTCAAAGATCGGTTCCAAGACCAACAGGAAAGCCGTTTGC
>JBBEBV010000122.1:0-1072 GCA_040882165.1 Bacteroidota bacterium | reverse complement strand
CGTGCCTTGAGACGGTCGAGATACATCGGTTCCTGGACCAGTTGGGCAAGCAATGCGGGCGCCCGATTCGAAGACATGCGGATTGCGCGGAGATAATACACCGTCGCCAGCACGATGTCTTTCTGCACGCCGGTCCCACGTTCATAATTGCGCCCCAGGATGGTGAGCGCCTCGGGGCTCCCCTCTTCGGCTGCATCACGAAGGGCTTTCAAACCGGTGGAATCGAGGTCGATCTTTTCAGTCGATTTCTGCAACCCGAGCGCTTGCCGAAGTTGCGGAGTTGCCTCGCGCAGGGCATCCTGGAGGAGAGTCTTGTCGCTGGTTGTCGTGGTGTCCGATTCTCCATCCTGGAAGACGAACCCGAGTGCTAGCCGCGATTGCGGTTTCGATTTTGGTACTGCTTTCGTTGTATCTTTGGGGACGCCCAATCCTCGTGCTTCAAAGTCTTTTAACGTTTCCCTTGATGGAGCGTACCCCGCGTCTGCCGCCTTCTTCACCCATCGGTATCCCTCCTCCCAGTTGCGGGGGACGACGAGGTTCTCGGTGTAGAACATGCCGAGCAGGTGCTGCGATTCCGACATCCCCTTTTCCGCGCACGTAAGGAGAAGATCGAACGTTTTGAACGGGTTCCATTCACCCCCCCAGCCGTTGAACCAGACGATGGCCATGTTGTACTGCGCCTCACTGTAGCCGCGGTCCGCGGCCTTGCTCATCCAGTGCGCCCCTTTCGCCGTGTCGGCCATAACCCCCTCGCCGAGCAGGTACCGGAGTCCGAGCTCATGCTGGGCTTCGAGCTCCCCCGCATTCGCCTTCCGTTCGAGGATGAACAATTGAAGCATGTTGGCGTTAATATCCGACCGCCGGATAAGCGTGGAGGGGCCCTGCGGGCGATAGTTTTTGTAGATGGGACTATCGGACTGGTTCTGTGCTTGAGCGGGAGAAAAGAGGGCGCAGGGAAGAACCCAACTCCACAAGATCAGCCTGCAAAATCGGTTCATATCGCTCCGGGGGAGGGGAAGAGAAACATTTCAATAACGGCAACTGTTTAGTGAAAATCAATCACGCTCAAAAC
>JBBEBV010000121.1:0-1075 GCA_040882165.1 Bacteroidota bacterium | reverse complement strand
GCCCAGAGCACTGCCGGGGAGGCCGCCTCGTTTGAGCCGACGATGCTCATCGATAAACCGACGGCCGGGATGTTAAGCAAGGGTGCCTACTTGATCCAGGCAGGTTTTTTTCAACGGGGCGGTGTGTTGGTTGGAGTCTCCGTCGGGTTATTGGACCGCTTCAGCTTCGGGATTTCGTACGGCGGAACGGAGATCATCGGTTCCAACAAGCCGACCATGAATCCGCTCCCCGGAGTCAATGTCAAGTTGAGACTCTTTGACGAGAGCACGATCATCCCGGCAATAGCCATCGGTTTCGATTCGCAGGGGAAGGAACCCTACATCGAGGGACTCGACCGCTACACGATCAAATCGCCCGGATTTTATGCCGTCGCCAGCCAGAATTATGCCATGATGGGAAATCTCAGTGTCCACGGAGGCATCAATTATTCGACCGAACGGAACGATGGCGACAAGGATCTGAATGCGTTCCTCGGGGCGGAAAAATCGCTCGGCTCCAGCGTTTCTTTTCTTGCAGAGTACGACTTTGCCATCAACGATAATCACGATCGGGCAATCGGGAGGGGACGGGGATATCTGAACTTCGGTCTCCGATGGTCGTGGGGCAAAGGACTCATCGTCGGTTTCGATTTAAAGAATATCACCAAGAACCAGGATAATGTCTCCGTAGGCAACCGAACCCTCCAGATCGAATACGTTAACGCCTTCTGATGTTAGTGCTCCTTCCACTTCATCATCTTGTGTTTCTTAAGGCTTAACCTTCCATGTTTTGACATAGACCAAAAGCCCATTCCCCTCCACGTTTTTTGTGTCCAGCTGTTTTAAAGCGGGATTAGGGGGAGGTATGGACGAGGGCTGCTGTTACACACGCTCGAGAGCCCTATCAAAGCAGACCTCTCCCCCGCCCGACTGCTGACGCAGTCATGCGGGCGGGCTAACCCTCTCCTAAAAGGAGAGGGGACCCCGGTTGTGGTCAATCATCGCTTTCCCTTTTTCAATCAAATGGCACTACAATTCAACCCATGAAAGACCCCTTCCCCTTCACGTTTTTTGTGTCCCGCTGTTTTTCAAGCGG
>JBBEBV010000120.1:0-5874 GCA_040882165.1 Bacteroidota bacterium | reverse complement strand
TTTTTTTAGGGGAGAGTTTTGCTTTGGGATTTGTAAATAATTTAAGGAATGATTTTTCCTGACCCCGCGCTCAAGAACAAAAATACGTCATCGTGAGCGGAGTCGAACGATGCACAAAGTCTGCCTCCTGTTGGCCTGCACATATGGATGTGCCGCTTCAGATGTACCTCGGACTAACACTTTCTGACTGTTACTTCATTTCGTTACTATTAGTAGGATGAAGGGCGGCTGGGTATATATTCTTGAGTGCTCCGATGGATCTTACTACACGGGATCCACGTCATTGTTGGAGAAGAGGATATGGCAACACATGGAGGGCGTCTATGGTGGGTACACCGCAGCCCGACGTCCCGTGAAGCTCCGATGGATGCAATGGTCTCCGGACATTAGGGACGCTATCGCCCTCGAAAGACAAATCAAAGGATGGACCAGAAGGAAGAAGGAGGCGCTCGTGAAGGGTGAACGCATGCTTCTCCACTTACTTTCAGAGTGTAAGAATGAATCTCATTGCAAGAAGAAACTTTCGTGATGCTTAGATCACCCTTCGACGAGGTTTATCCTGAGCGGAGCGAAGGACTCAGGGTGCCGGTCGCTTTTTGGGGGACTCAGATCCAATATATGGATCGCTGGCGCGATCCGCCAGAGGCTTGCCTATCGTACGCAACAGTGCGCGACTATTTGGACCCGAAGGCCTCTGTCCCTTCAACGACTGCTCTGCTGCGCGAGCGAAGGTCTGATGGTGCCGCCCTTCTGGAACTGCGGGACTGCCAGATAGGCTACACCGTCAAAACCACCTTCCCCACATGCTCGCCTGCCTCGACGATCCTGTGGGCTTCCCGCACATCGCTCAACGGCAGAATGCAGTCGATCACCGGTTTCAGAGTCCCCCGCTCCAGGCAGTCCAGGATGGTCAACAAATCCCCTTTGCGTCCCATGGTCGATCCGAGAATCCGGATTTGCTTGTAGAAAACATAGCGCAAATCTGTCACCGCTTCATAGCCGGATGTCGCTCCACAGGTCACCAACGCTCCCCCCTTCGCGAGACTCCGGATGCTTTCATCCCAGACCGCTTTCCCGACATGGTCAAACACGACATCCACTCCCCGTTTTGTTGTCAGGCGCCGCACTTCCTCAAGCACCGATTGTCTTCTGTAATTGATAGTCTCATCCGCCCCCAGCTCTTTCAACCTCGCGGCCTTTTGGTCCGTACTTGTTGTAGCGATCACCCGTGCGCCGAACAGCTTGGCGATCTGGATTCCGGCCGTCCCCACGCCGCTGCTCCCTCCCACCACCAGCACATCATCCCCCGGCTTCACCACTGCTTTCTCAACAATCATCTGCCAGGCAGTCAGGAACACCAGTGCCGAGGCGGCCGCAGTCTCGAAGCTGATCTTCCCGCTCAACCGGATGACATTACGTGAAGGGACCGCGAGGTACTCAGCGTCGGCCCCGTCGCGGTGTTCCCCGATCAACTTGTAGTCGCGGCAGAGGTTGTCTTTTCCGTTAAGACACTGACGGCAGTGGCCGCACGAGATCCCCTGCGCGACCACAACCCGATCGCCGACAGCAACGTGACGGACTGCCTCGCCCTTCTCTGCAACGACGCCGGCCGCATCGACGCCGGGAATAATGGGAAGCGGAAACTTCACACCGGGTATCCCCTGACGAACCCAGAGATCGAGATGGTTGATCGAGGTCGCCTTGACGTTGATGAGCACTTCATCGGGGGCAATACGCGGCGGGTCGATCTCCTCCAGGAGAAGGCTCTCCAGCCCCCCATGACGGTGAATGCGGACGCACTTCATGGCCGATTGTATTCTTTCAATTGCTGCAACAGGGGTGGAGCCGGAGGGAACTTGTATAGTCCCGGCACGTCAGTTCCTGGAAATGAGCTCGGGGATGGCGGAAGTGACAAAAGTAAACGAGTAGAGAGAAAACGTGGGTGAAGAAGTGACAAGCTGAAGCCGGTGTTCACCAAACTCCTTGTTGCGGATGAGATTGAACATGCGGGGCTCTGCCACCCGGACATAGCTCTTCCCGTTCTCGTCAAATCGTACATCGGCCCCGGCGTTCTCCTGGGTGAGGGGCAAGCCATCCTGCAGGATGAACACGTTGCCCGGTGTGCGCCGTCCCGACTGCATGACTGCGTTGACCTCAAGGGCTTCATAGAGAATGGTGACCAGCCCCTGCTCCCCCTTCGCCCCGTCGAACCGCATGAACTCCTTCTCATTGAACCACTTCCCCTGAAGGTAGAACCTTCCGGCGAGATGGTAGCCTTGGTCCGCATACTCGAGCGTGGATTCGGGGTTATATCCCTCCTGGTTTCCGAGTGTGCCCCTGAGGTAGCCTGCCAGGATTTCGCCGGTTGGACGAAAGCAAACGGTCCCCGGGTAATCGGTTTCGCGGAGCGGTTCCATCAGGTCGGGTAATTCGCCATGATATCCCGCCTCCATGAGCAGGGTCTGAATATTCCGCTCGAACCGCTGGTATCCTCCCTCCCCCTGCTGGGTATACCGGATATAGCCGTCTTTATCGATCAGGTATTTGGTGGGCCAGGCGCGGTTGGCAAAGGAGGACCATATCAATGCTTCATTATCCATGACAACAGGATACTCGATCCCCGTCTCCCGCAGTGAGGTTTCGACATCCTCCGGGTTGCGACCAAACTTGAACTCCGGAGTGTGGACCCCGATCACCAGCAAATCAAACTCGCGGTACTTTCGGTACCACTCTTTGAGATACGGGAGCGTCCGGACACAATTGACGCAACTGTAATCCCAGAAATCGACGACGATGACGCTCCCCCGCATTGCACGAATGGAGATCGGCTCCGAGTTGAACCAGAAGTCGCCGTAGAGTTCCGGGACGTGTGTGCTTTTCGGTTCTAAGCTAAGCATGGTCTTCAAAATATATCCTTTTGAGGAAGGAATTGCAAGGACGGCAATTCCCGGTGAGACCTCTAATTTAAGCGGATCTGCACGTGCAGCAGCTTCATTCCTGACAATGGTATGATTGTGACGCGCGAACTAACCGCCTCCCGCCCCAGGATCCTGTCGGTGAGACGAAGAATGTCATCCCGAAAGTTCCACATCAGGAACGCGGAACCGACTCCAAGAACGGCTCCTCCCAGGACGTCAGATGGGTAATGGAGACCCAGGTAGACCCTGCCGTATGAGACCAGGCCCGCCCAGAGAAAAAGCGGGACGTAGACCTGAGCTTGCGGATACATCAACGAAAGAGTTGTCGCAATTGCGAATGCCTGAGATGAGTGCCCCGAAGGAAATGATGCGCCCCCTCCCGACCACTCATGTTTCACCTTCACCTGATCCAATGCCTGATACGGCCTTGGACGGTCAACTAGGGCCTTCAGGGCTATAGTCGTCCCCAGGGAGAAGGCCTGGGCAGTCCCTAAGAGGACGCCCTCGTCAAAGGTCTTGCGATCGTTGTTGACGCCCCCGAGAATGAGGAAGCCCGCAGGAATGGCAGCAAACGTCGGTATTGTTGTCCGGTCCAGGTACTCAAAGAACGCGTCTGAGGAGCTTTGTGCATCGTTGATGGTGCGAAACAGCCGCACGTCGACGCTTTGGCTCTCCTGGGAAAGGAGGCCATGTGTCAAAACAGCCAGGAGCACGAAGCAGACTGTCTTCTTCAAGAGTAAGAACGAGTGATTAGCGGAGGGCCAGTTGGTACTCGTCGTAGTAACCCATGATGCTCTCGACATAATTCTGAGTCTGAACCCAGTCACGGAAAAAACCCGCACGAGACTTTCCTTGCCCCCACACCTTTTCATGTAACGTATAATGACGCTTCGAAAGGAGGGGAAGGGCAGCTTTTACGGCCTTCCAGTCATTGGGATCGTCCCCCAAAAATATGGCGATATCCTGGGCATCCAGAATTCTACTCAAACCAGCATTATAGGCGGCAAGAGTGAGCTTGATGCGGTTCTGGTGATCAGCCTTGTCAAAAGCCCTATAGAGAGATCGAAGGTGATAGATTCCGGCTTTGATGTTGTTGTAGGGACTTTCAGCCTCAGCCAGGCCGAGCTTTCCAACCAGTTCGGTTTGAGTCGTCGGCATGATCTGCATCAGCCCATAGGCTCCCCTGTTGCTCAATGCGGCCGGAAGGAAGCGGGATTCCCGTTTCATAACGGACAAGATCAGCCTCCAGTCCATATCATATTTTTGAGCATACTTCTGGATGATCGGACCAAACGTCTTGATTGAGCGTTCGGTTTGGGTGTCCACAAACAGACCGGATTCATCAAATGAAGCTAAATTTGACTCGGAGTGAGTTTGGGACTCGTTGCCGGATAGTGCACTGGCTGCAACCGGCCTATAGCAACCGTATTGCAGGAATGGTAGAATAAACAGAAGTACTAGTAAGAATGGTGATTTTATTGGCTTTTTCAACATATTCCTCAGGTTGTTCATCCTCATGACCATCCCCAAAAAGAACACTCCTCCGGACCCCCCGGGGAGTACACTTTCGGTCTTCGCTTTCCTGCTTCTAACATCAACCTGAAATTATTACGATCCTTTCAACAATAAGTTCTAGCCTATCGATTCAAGAGCTAAGATGAAGTCAGGTTGAAACTTACAGGTTGTATCACAAACAGCGCTACAAAGATACGGGGCGCAGAGTTGAGAATCAAGAGCTTAGTTTGCGAATAGACAAAATGCTCAAAATTTGCATATTTTCGGTGATTTATTCTTCTGCCGCTCTTCCTGAAGATGTCCGAGGTCGGCCTCGGACGGATCCAACCAGGTCGGAGGATTTTGTGTGGGATCGGGACACTGATTTATCAGTGTTAGGAAAATTGGCCAAGCCAGGGTATCTCTTCCAGCTCAGCGACCCGCTGCCTGAGAGAATAGTTCAGACACCATGCCTGTCAACCTGGTTGTTTCACTCCGGGGATGGTGGAGGATGATGCAGAAACGCCCGTCAAGAGTCAACTGGATCTCCGACGGGCGCATTGTGCTCGAATGAAATGATCTAGCGTACGAGGTGAAATTCCGTCTGGCGTCTGTGGACCCATCGCACGGTGCCGTCCGGTGTAATTTCGACATCTTCTTCCTGAGCCGAACGAACTTCCTGATTATTCCACTCCGGGATGGGGGTTGTCGCCTGCAACTCGATGGAGAACCAGGTCTGAGGCAAGAGCGGCACGTCTCCCCTCCCAGGTACACCCATTTGCCTGTCCCAGAGTCCTATCAATGGACCGGCGCCGTGACCATGTTCACCGATGGGGTGGGTATAGATGGTCCCCGTAATACCATCCTTCCGCATCTGGGCAAGTGTATTGGAAAGTACCTCATTTCCCGTCAGTCCGATCTTCATATTGGCCAGGAGGATGTCCTGCAGCCGATTGCTGTTGGCAAGTGCCTTTCTCAGGCCGGGAGGGACATCCGATTCCCCCTCGCGCAACACATACCCCATATGCTGCGTATCGGTGTTCAAACCCATCGCCGAGAGGCCATAGTCGCAATGCAAGACATCTCCCCGTTGAATAACAGGGTCGGCCTGTCCGGACAGGTCATCCCCCTTTCGTTGAATGCTGACGCTTGGCTGGAACCATGTCCCAAACCCGAGGTCATGGGTTTTTTGCCTCATCCACCAGACCACATCCTGGGTAGTTGTTTTTCCGGGGACGATGACCCGGTTCGAGAATGCCTCGCTGATGACTCCATGGACTGTCCTCATCATCGTCTGATACACCGGCGTCATCTCGGGAATTCGAAGTGAGATAAAGTCGAGCGCAAGCCGCTCCGCACGGATGACGCGGGAAAGGTATCGGCTCCCAAGCGCTTGCTGCAGTTGTTCCCACTCCCCTGCCGTCAATCCGTCGGAGAAGGCATGGGTGTGGGAGATATTGAC
>JBBEBV010000119.1:2681-5882 GCA_040882165.1 Bacteroidota bacterium | reverse complement strand
GCAACGTCATCGACTTCGTAATCTGCGTTGGAAACCAGCGTGCCGAACGTATCGCCGTACCGCGCAAACACGGTTTTCATTCCAACCTGCTTGGCTCCGAGCACATCCCTCTCCGCCCAATCACCGACCATCAGCGACTCCTGAGGTTTCACACCGAGCCGTTTCAGGACTTCGCGGAACGGTTCGGGGGCCGGTTTGCGAACCTGCGTGTCGTCGTACGTCACCACGGCATCAAAGATGTGATGGAATGCGAGATAGCACAGCCTCAGCCACGCTTCACGTCCCGGCGCATCGGAAACAACTCCGAGCTTCAGGTTCATCTTGGCCAGTTGGATGAGCGTCATGTACACGTGGGGATACGGAACGAGCGCCGCTTCACGCGCGCGCCGGTAGGCAATCACTCCCGACGCAAGAATCTTGTGGTCCACCTTGCTGAACTCATCAAAGAGCAATTGGTCGAACACGCTCTGGAACTCGATCCCCCGCTCGGCGTAGATCAGGTCGATCCGTTTGCGGATCTCTTCGGGGGGAAGTTTCAACCCCGCGTCCCGCATCGCGTGGATCGCCGCATCGATCGCCTGGCGCTTCATGGCCATGAAGTCAACCAGCGTGTTGTCGAGATCGAAGATGACGGCTTTAATCATGGCTCACGCTTGGGGAGACGGCAATGACCAGAATGCAGACGACAGGCTGCAGACTGCAGATTGCCGTACGCAGAATTCAGAGTTGGAATTTGGGTTTTTGGGATTTGGAATTTCTTTTGCGCTTATTGTTCCACCAAAAATCTCACCGCCAGCTCATATCCTTTGGCGCCAAGACCTGCGATGATTCCCTTGCATGCCGGGGCGGTGACGGAGGTGTGCCGGAATTCCTCCCGCGCGTGGATGTTGGTCAGATGCACTTCCACCGCAGGGATCTTCAGCATGGAAAGGGCGTCGCGGATCGCGTACGAGGTATGGGAATAGGCGCCCGAGTTGATAATGACCGCGTCGAACGCTCCCCCCACCGCTTTGTGGAGCGTGTCGATGATGCCCCCTTCGCTGTTCGATTGGTAGAACTCAAACTCGATTTTGGGGAACTGTTTTTTTAGTCCCTGTTCAATATCCCACAGGGTGGTCGTTCCATACAACTCAGGCTCCCTGGTGCCGAGCAGGTTCAGGTTCGGTCCGTTTGCGACGAGTATTCTCATAGGCACTCCACGGCGATGGTCATTCCGGCAATGGGATTAAATCCTTGACAGCCATAGGAAAATCGGCTATTTTGACACGCCCAGAATACGATAAATTTGGCATCTTTTAAAGAGAAAAGTTGACAAGCAGTCCCAGCCTCAATCTCCATTCACGTAGGGCCGAAGGATCGCACAACCCCCGATGATTCCGCTCAAGACCGACTGTCGTTTCTTTCGTGGAGACATACCCTGCAAGCCGCACAAACAGCACGGCGTGCATTGCGTCGGGGCCGACGGCAAGGACTGCTCGTACTACGACCCGGTGGACAAGAAAATCCTCATTATCAAATTGGGAGCGATCGGCGATGTGATCCGGACCACTCCCCTTCTCCACAAACTGAAAGCAACGCACCCGCACGCAAAAATCTTCTGGCTGACATGGACCCCGGAGGTGCTTCCTTCTTCCGTGGATGAAAGGCTCGATTTCTCACTCAAGAATATCGTAGCGCTCAGGTCCATCCAGTTCGATATTCTGTATAATCTGGACAAGGACCGCGAAGCATGCGCGCTCGCAGCGCAAATTTCCGCCTCGACGAAAAAAGGGTTCATCCTGAAAGAGGGGATCATCTCCCCGATCGACGGAGCGGCAGAAGCCAAATACGCCACCGGCGTCTTCGACGATCTCAGTCAGGCCAACAGGAAAAGTTATCCGCAAGAGATTTTTGAGATCTGCGGATTTACGTTTGCGGGCGAGCGGTACATTCTTGAGCGACCGACCGACCATGGTCTGAAATGGAACATCAACCGTAAGAAGAAAGTCATCGGTCTCAATACCGGCTGCGGTGGTCGTTGGACATCCCGGCTGTGGGCCGACAAGAACTGGGTCGCCCTCGCGAAGACCCTGAAGAAACAAGGATACGAGGTTGTGCTCCTTGGCGGGGAACAGGAGCATGGGAAGAACCAGAAGTTGGCTCGTGCCTCCGGGGCAAAATACCTGGGACACTTCCCCCTGCAACAATTCACGGCTCTCGTCGACCAATGCGACCTTGTCGTCACCTCCGTAACGATGGCCATGCATATCACGATCGGCCTTGGCAAGAAGATCGTTCTGTTTAATAATATTTTCAATAAACACGAGTTCGAACTGTACGGTCTCGGCGTGACCCTCGAGCCGGAAAAGCCATGTCTCTGTTTTTACCAGGCCACGTGTACGAACCCGGACTACCGGTGCATGGACCATTTCCCCGTGAAGAGCGTCGTCGATGCGTGCACGAAGCTCCTCCCCCGTTAAGCGGAGCGTGACCTGTGAGCGTTTGCCCCCTCTGCACGAACAACCGTTCCACCGACTTCCCCATCTTCTATACGTTTCACCGAAGAGACTTTCAGGCAAAACAGTGCACATCCTGTTCGTTCGTGTACCTCGACCCGCGCCCCACGGGCGAGGAACTTGCACTGCTCTACAGCGATGAGTACTTTCTCCATGACGGCACCGACTGCGGTGCACACTCGGCCACCGACTACGAAACGGCGGCGATCAAAGGGTCTGTCAAGTTCCCGGAGATCCTGGGAGCGATACAAAAGTTCAAACCCTCCGGCGATTTCTTCGAGATCGGATGCGGGATGGGATACTTTTTAGAGTATGTGCGGGGGAAGGGATATCACGTGAGCGGAATCGAGTACTCCGCGATGGGAACGAAGCTTTGCCGCGAACGGTTCGGGTTGGATGTGCGCCAGAGTTCGTTTGAAGAGCTCCCCCCCGACCCCGGGCGGTTCGATGTTGTTTTCATGGGGGATGTTCTTGAGCATCTGATCGACCCCCGCGCAATGCTCGAAAAAGCCCGGCGGATGTTGAAACCGTCGGGGATCGTCGCCGTTGAGGTCCCATCCATGTTTAACAGCATCGTCGGTCGGCTCGCCGTCCGCGGCTACAGGCTCCTGCGTACCCGGAAGAAGATGCCCATGCCGCCTTATCACGTAAACGAGTTCACGCCGATAACGCTACGGGCTATCTTCAAACAAGCGGGATTTCGGGA
>JBBEBV010000119.1:0-2581 GCA_040882165.1 Bacteroidota bacterium | reverse complement strand
ACCATGGCCAAACCAAAACAACCATCGATTCCCTCCACCTCCCTCTTTCCGTTCTTCCCGGACGGAGTGAACCACCGGTTCGCCGGTCCCGTTCTTGCCTCGCTGTACTTTGTCGTCATGGGTTTCATCGCGCTGAAATACCATGTCGTGGGGGATTATAACGTCGAAACGGATTTTTACTGGAGTTACGTTCCGCAGGCAAAGCACATCCTTCAAGGAACGATACCGATCGAGGATTTTCATGGCCCGGCATACCCGGTCATCCTTGCCCTCATCGGATTGTTTACCCGGGATCTCTTTCATGCCGGCGTCGTTCTCTCAACGCTCGCCGCGGCAGCAGCGTTGTTTTTCATTTTTGCACTTTTTAAGAAACTCTTCCGTGCCGACATCGCCCTGATCGGAACCCTGCTCGTCGCCGTCAATACAACGTTTGTCCAGTATTCGTATACGGCCGGGACCGACATGTTCTTCCTGGCGCTTGCTTTGGCCTCTACTTTCTTTCTTTTTAAAGACGATGAGCTCAACCGGCGCAGTCTCATCATCGCAGCGATCCTCTCCGGTATCGCCTACCTGACGCGCTACAATGGCATCTTCATCGTGCCGGCGGTACCGGCCGCCATTCTCCTGGCAAATCCTTTCCAGCAGGAAATGAAAGAGAGGATCCGGACCTCCGCCATGTTCGTCGGCGTCTTCTTCCTTACGATTGCCCCATGGGGGGTGTACTGCCTGATCGAAAAAGGGAGCTTCTTTTACAGCAAGAATTATCTGAACATCGCCTACGAAATGTTCGCCAAGGGGCGGATCGGGTGGGATCAATATTGGAGCGTCGAAGCAAAAGAGTTCACCTCGCTGACGCAGGTGATCTTTGCCGACCCAGGATTGTTCCTCTCGACCCTCTTCCGGAACGTCATCGAACATGCTTCGAGTGACCTTGGGAAACTTTTGGGCTGGCACACAGGAATCTTTTCCCTTGGAGGGATCATCCTCTTTATCAGGGAAAAACCTTCCGCCCGGGTGCTCAGTTACTTTCTCCTCGCGTTCGTCTTCTTCGGCGTTCTGTTGCTGGTGTTCTATGGCGAGCGGTTCTCGCTCTATCTGCTCCCGGCGTATATCGCTCTTGCACTCAGAGCCCTGACGTGGCAGAGACTGGCGGAGTACCGCTTTTGGAAGACCCTCCAGGTCGGCGGGCTCATCGGGTTCGTGTTGCTCATCTGGTCCGCGACGAACTCATGGGAGTTCAACCGGCTTACCATCGACTCCGGTCCGCAGGAAGTTGTGGTGATCGGGAAATGGTTCGAGCAGAACATCGGCGAAGGAGAGAGCGGGAAGGTGATCATCGCCCGCAAGCCGCACATCGCGTACTACCTCGACATGCAGATGCAACTCTTTCCCTATGTGGATACCTATGAGGAACTGTTGGTGGAGATGAGGAAGACCAACGCGTCGTATTTGTATTTCAGCGTGATGGAGGCCGGGTTGCGCCCGCAGTTCCGGAATTTACTTGATCCCCGGAACGCGCCGCCGGAACTTCGTCCCCTCACCTACGTCGCCTATCCACCCGCCGTGCTGTATAAAGTCCAGCTCGGTGACACGCCATGAAGATCGTCATTGTCAGCACCGCCTATCCACTCCGGGGCGGTATTGCCCACTATGTCGCGTTGCTGTACAAGCATCTTTCGAAGCATCACAATGTTGAGATCGTAACATTCTCGCGGCAGTACCCGGCGTTCCTGTTTCCGGGGAAGAGCCAGGAGGAAGAGGGAGGGGGCGGGACCTTTGTGCCGGGCGAACAGTTGATCGATTCCATCAACCCCTTCACATGGTACACGGCCGCGAAGGCCATTGCACGCAAAAAACCTGATCTGCTCATTTTTAAGTATTGGCTTCCATTTTTTGGACCGTGTTTCGGGACAATCTCCCGTCTGGTGCGGCGATGGACCGGTGCAAAGACGCTCTTTATCTGCGATAACGTCATCCCGCATGAAAAACGCCCGGGCGATACGGCCTTCACGCGGTACGCATTTGGCTCGGTCGATTCCTTCATAGTACAATCGCGCGCCGTCGAACGGGACCTCACTTCGTTTCATCCCGGCGCCCGCTACCGATTTGTCCCGCACCCGGTCTATGAAATCTTCGGAACGGGGATGGCGAAAGCCGATGCCCGCAAGAAATTGAGATTGAACGACGAACGCGTCATACTTTTTTTTGGATATATCCGCCGCTACAAAGGCCTGCATATCCTCCTTGATGCCATGCCGAAGATTCTGGAAAAGATCAAAGTCAAACTGATGGTGGTGGGGGAGTTTTATGGGGATGAAGAGCTTTACAGACGGCAGATTGCAGACGGCAGATTGCAGATGGATGTGATGGTGCATGCCGAGTATGTTCCGAATGAGGAGGTGGGATTGTATTTCTCCGCATGCGATGTCGTCGTTCTGCCGTACGTCTCCGCAACACAGAGCGGCATTGTGCAAATTGCCTACCAGTTCGACAAGCCGGTGATCGCCACGGATGTGGGGGGACTTTCCGAGGTGGTGCTGCATGAGAAAACCGGATTCATCGTTCCCCCGAACCAACCCGG
>JBBEBV010000118.1:0-1084 GCA_040882165.1 Bacteroidota bacterium | reverse complement strand
GGGAAACGATGGGCTCCCGAAGCTACTTCTACTCACGCAGTTCCTTCGGCGAGTTTGAATCCTCCACCGACCTCGACTCGCTCGGTCTCTCTTCCTCCACAGGGAGCCTCTTTGGCCACGTTGACCTGGATGGGAGGATCATCGCTGAAGGGGCCAAGCGGTTTTCGCTTGGATTGGGCGCGCGTTGGAACAACCATAGCGGTTACGGTTCGAATGCGACCATGGAAGTGTCCCCTTCCTACAGGATTTCGGACCAATCGCTGGTCTATGCTTCGTATTCAACCGGGTTCAATGCTCCCTCCCTCTATCAACTGTTCGTCCCGAATGCCGATTTCGTTTCCGGGATTACGCGCGGCAACCGGAACCTCCAGCCCGAAACATCGGGGTCGTATGAAGTGGGACTGAAGTACCGATTCCAGGATAAAGTAAGCTTCAATCTTAGCTATTTCTCCACCGAGGTGAGGAATGTGATCGAGTATATATATTTATGGGACAAAGATGTGGGGATCGACACACTGGGGAACGATTGGATGCGGAACGATTTCCGCGGGGATACGTATCTCAACCTCGGCAACCTGATCACGCGTGGCTTTGAAGCAAGCCTGCATATCCGCCTCAGCGAGGAGCTGCTCCTCACCGGAGCCGTGAGCCTTGTCGGGGGCAAGCTTCGGTACGATCCGTCCACACTGGACCTGAGGCAAACGGCCGGGCATCATGTGCAGGTATATAACAACGGGGCGTTCATTACAAAGGCGGTTGAATCCCTGGGCCTGACCAGGCGACCCGACACGTTCCATGCGTCGCTGGCCTACACGCCGGTCCAGGAATTCTCCGCACGACTTGATCTGAAGCATGCCGGGTCCAGGATGGACGTGTACTATAACTCAGACCTTGGCCCATACGGGGCGCTGGGGACTGTCGGTGTTGAGGAATACACGCTGCTCGACCTTGCCGCCCGGTACAACATTACCCCGCAACTCTCCTTGAACTTGCGTGTGGAGAATTTGCTCGACACCCGGTACCTGGAGATCAACGGGTTTACGACGAGAGGTCGCGGTCTCTTTGCCAACGTGCGGTACAGTTT
>JBBEBV010000117.1:0-5920 GCA_040882165.1 Bacteroidota bacterium | reverse complement strand
CAGTCGGGCGGGTTGCCTTACGTACCCTGCAACATGTAGAGTTGCCAGAGATCCCGATCATTGACGCGCAACAAAGGTCCGAGCGCGAGCTTCCCTGTTTTTCCGATGCTGCGCTCAAGGAATCTCAATTCCTCGAATTTGGATTTCACATCCGGATCAGGGGGGATTTCGAAGCCGGCTTCTCTCATGATCAGAATTCCCTTTGCCTGAATCGAGAGCTCCAGGAAAATTCGCATGTAGCAAAGCATATCGACCACGATCTCCCCCCGCATGCGTTCCTGGAGGCTTCCGAGGTACGTTCCCACCCGGGTGGCGGCGATATTCCCCGTCATGATCATCGTCAGAAGATCCGTGTCGGTATCAAATCCAATGCCCAGCCATTCCTGCGTAGCGTTCTCGCTTGAGCGAAAGATCGCCACCATCAGGGCAGGCACGGTAAGCACTACGAGCACGGTCGTCAGGACGGGGGAAAGGAAAAAATGATTAAAGAAGGAGTGCATGCCGGCCGCGATGCCGAACCCCGGCAGGAGCAGGTGAAGCGCCCGGGAGGAGCGCTGTTCGGAGAGGCTCTTGTACGTCACCACGAACATGGCCGTCATCCCGCCATGCATGATCGCCGTTCCAAATCCCCTGATGATCCAAACGAGGTGATTGTCCGTTGAAACGGTGGAGACGTACGATATATTCTCAACCACGGCGAAGCCCGCTCCGACGGCAAAGCCGAGAATGGCGCCATCGACGAGGAAACCGATACGGCGCCTCCGCACAAGGCTGACAGGATAGACAGCCTTCAGGAACTCCTCCAACACAGGGGCTATGTACCGTGTGTACGTGCCGAACTCGAGGTCGAGTTCCTCCATCAGCCAAAGGTTCAGGGCGTACGTCCCTCCGGCGACCAGCACTCCAACTCCAATCGCGAGGACGATGCGTCGCATCGGGACGAGTTGATAACTGTCGAAGTAGATCAATCCCGCGAGCAGAACAAGAACCGGGAGGACACTGATGGCTAGGGACATTTCCGGCCGATTACAATGATCATGGGTCGTGGAATGATGGAAAGCGTTTATCGATATCCCCTCTTCCGCAGTGCCGCATCGGTCATAGGACGGAAATCCCGGGCCGAAACGCACGTCCGCTCAAACGTCGTATCGCTGAACTCATGCCGTTGCTGATTGTACTGCTGCATCGCCTCCTCCCATGAACTCTCATCACTCAGCCAACGATGCAGTCCATCGGCCAGCAACACGGCATGCGTGGAGGCCTGATCGATCCCTTGTCCCGACCACGGATCCAGAATCTGCTCCGCATCTCCCGCCAGGGCCCATCCCGGGCCAAACGGCAGGCGCTGCCAGCCGGGAATGGTTCCCGTGCCCCGCACAGGTCCGATTCGCTCCGCACGACGCAGCCGATCAACGATTTCCGCCATGGCTTCCAGTTCGCTCCGGAACCTTGCCTCCGGTTGCTTTCGAAATTCCTGAAACTCCCCAATCGGAACGGAGACTGCAAGGAGCGTCAGGCCGCCATCCGTCGGAAACACGTAGACAAGCTTGTCCCCCAAATAATGGAATTCAGCCGCCGGAGGAGTTTTCGGTTCGAACCCCGCGAAGTACGCGTAATACATCGCTCGTCGAACCGGTTCGGACCGTTCGACCGGAGGCTGAACATGCTTCGCCACCAACGAATGAATCCCGTCCGCACCGACCACCACGCGGGCTGTTGCGCTATACGATGCTCCGGATTCCGTCCATCGAACCCCCGTGACCCGGCCCCCTTCCATCAGAAGATCGTTCACGTGGGCCCCTTCCCGAAGCGTCAGTGATGATTCTCCTCGCATCCGTCGGACGAGAAGGTCATCCAGAGTAATCCGGCGAACGCAGAGATAATGACTGGGACCGTCGGGACCTTGGACCGGTTCGGTAAACACATGTCCATCGACATCGTTGAAATTATCAACCAGTTTCGGGGCCAGGGCGGTAGCATCCTCCAAAACGCCGATCCGTTGCAACGCATGAAAGGTGGGGTATCGGAAGAAATGTGTCGACAATGTATCGCTGGGAAAATGAGCCCGGTCCATGATGAGGACCGTGTGACCACTGCGGGCAAGAAGGGTTGCCGTGATCGCCCCCGCGATCCGCGATCCGACCACAATGACGTCATAGTTTCGCCGGGTCGCCATTCACTCGTCTTCTGCTTGTTTCTTCAGGACGGCATAGATAAAATTTTGAGACTTGCCATGCGGAGTAACGTGACGTTCGGGAACCGTTTCTTTCAGACGGAAGGCGGAACCGAAAGTTTTCTCAAGTTCCTCCGGGCCGTATCGCATCGTGGGGAGGCCGCTGCACCGATCGGGTCCGTCTGGAGCAAAGGTAGCTACGATTAGCATTCCTCCCGGCTTCACCGCGTGCCGGCAGGTGCGGAAGTAGGCACTGCGTAATTCCGGGGCGATGAGAAAATGAAACATCGCCCTGTCGTGCCACAGATCGAAGGAGTGAGAAGGGAGCGCGGCCCCCGTGATATCAGCCTGAATCCAATTCACTTTTTCGGAACGTTCCCCAAGACGAATCTTTGACCGCGAGAGGGCTGCCTCCGAGATATCGAGCACACTCACATTGTTACACCCTTCGGAGAGGAGGTCATCCACGAGCGACGAATCTCCCCCGCCGATATCGATGATCGATGCATGAGGCGACGGTGCCGCCTGCCGGATCAGCCGGAGGGAAACCGCCAGGTGCGGTTGATACCAGCTTACCTCGGTCGGCGATTTCTTCGTAAAGATGGTTTCCCAATGAGATGAGAGTTCAGACATAGATTAATTTAGCGCAAGACCTTCAGGGAAACCATAAACTCCTCCGACCTCGCCGCCGAACGGCGGAACGCGTTTGCGTAGCCGAACGAGAGGGTCGATTCAAGCGAGGAGAAAAGCGCGAGTTTAAAATCAAGCTGGGCCCCCGCATTGATCGCCGATCTGCGGGTCGGGTCATCGTCCAGGTTGGTCACAATTCCCATCGAGAACAAGGTCAGGTGGGCCCAACTGCAGTAGAAGTCGGCGAACCCGAACCGGCGGAACCGTACCGGCGGCAGGAGCCACTCGAGGGTTGCCTTCGCGTAGTTCGCCCCTCCGATTTCGTTAATCTCGACTCCTGGGAAGCTGAATTCTTCGCGATAGCGCTTCACCTCCTTCCGGTCGACCCAGTTGTTGCCGAAGCCGCCAAAATAAAAGTTCGCCGAAGGATCGGTGCGACCGCCGAACGATTTGCCGGACGCGGTGCGGAGCCAGAGAGAGGAATGATCGATCGGAAGCAGTGTTCCGATATCGAACGTTCCGCTGAGGAGTTGGAAATTGCTTCCCCGGACGGTGTTATTGTAGAGCGCCAGACCCCACCGCGTCCCCTTTTCCTCGTCGACCGCCGCGAGGGATTTCCGGACATACTCGTAGTTGAGCCGGCCTCCCACGGAGAAAAATCTGTTGAAGGAGGTAAGGACGTTTTGGAAGTCGGGTAAACGATCCATGTCGCCGTACCCGAAAGCACTGATGCTGTATGCCATCGTCTCCGGGTCGTTGGAGAGGAGCGTTTTCCGATAGTTCACACCGACGGCATATCCTTTGCGGCCGGTCTTGGTCGGGCCGAAGAGGTCATAGAAATCCGCGCTATTGTAGGCCACGCGGAACCTCCAGCCCGAGAAGCGGTACTGGAGCGTCCCGTGGAATCGTTCCACTGCCGGGAGAAGCTGATTCGGAGTATAGGAAAGCGTGAGATCGATTCCATGCAACAAGATCCGGTCCGCCACATTGAGCCGCATCCCGAATGCCAGAAAATCTTTGTACCCTTCCACAACGGGGTAGGCGGAGACAAGTCGGAGGTTTTCTGTGGGAGAGTACGAACCCGAGTAGATCGTCAGTGAATCGATGTTGATGCGACTCGAGGAAGGAACCATCCAGTCTTTCAGGACCGGATGGCGTTCGATGGTCTCGTTCCCGAGAAACCTGATCGAACTTACCCATTCGGCGGGCCGCGCCGGGATCATCGCCGGGGAAAATCCGGTCCCGGTGTATTCAAAAACGATGAGCGAATCGGGCGAAAAAGCCAACGGCCGGAAGAATCCGGTCTCCGCGTTGCTCAAAATCTCCATACGTTTTTCCTCCACATCGTACCGGAACACGTTCGAAACCCCCGTGTAGTAGGAGGTGCCGACGAGAGACGACCCGTCATCGGAAAAGACGAAATTGGCGGGGTTACTCGTGTCGAAGTCGAACAACTCCTCGTACACCGGGTGTCCCTGAAGGAGCGAGTCGGCGGACATCATGATCAGACGTTGGCGCCCCGTCACATCAACCAATGCGGCCGTCAATGAGGAACCATCAGGTGCGACGTCGAGGTCGAAAACGTAGTCCCCGTAGTCCCAGGTGAGCACTGTGTTCCAATCCGTATACGGGGGCGGGATACGGACGATGGTGGAATATCCGTTATCATGACGGACTCCCCAAAGCGTCCGATCGTTCCTGTTGAAGGCAAGATCTCCAATGCGGGCGTCGCGCTGGAGCAGCGCCGTTCGTCCGGTGTTGACATCCACCGACTCCAGATCACGCCAGTTATTGTTGTCTGTCGTGAAAAAGATGGTCCCCGACTCCTGATCATACGCCAGCGCGGCGACGTCGTATAATGCCGCCCCCTTCACTTCGCACACCTGGCGGATCGATCCGTTGTCGATGTCGATCATCGCAATGTGGGGAACCTGGCCTGGATAATTGACCGCCGCAATAATAGAGCGACGGCCTTTGTCGTAAGCCGCACGCGAGACCGACCCAAGAATGTGGGGGGAAAGCTTGCGGCCGTGGGTGACAGGATTCGTCCGGACGGAATCGAGGTTTGTCCTCTGCCAGCGCTGCTCGAACGCTATCCAGCGGTTCCATCCCTCTTCCAGTGTCCTGCCGTAGGTCTGCTCGAACGCCGAGGCAAAGTGGGCCTTGCTCCCATCGGTGCGAGTGGTCCATGCAAGGAGTTTTTCCGGTCCCTCTTCGTACGCGAGATAGGTCATAAAGCGGGTTCCGTAGAGATACGCATTCGCACCGACCTGAAAATCGACCTTGGTCCCCTCCGATTCCAATCCGACGGGATCATAGAAGTAGCTTCCGTCCCGCACCATGGCGCGGAACACCATTTCGTCATACGAGCCCAGCGCCCGACCAAGTCCGCCGGCCATCCACGTTTCAGTGAACGCGGCAATCCCCTCCCGGTACCACCGTGTCGAGTAGGTACGGGGCGCGGTCAGGTAACTGTAGAGCATCGTGAGAGGGTTCTCCGCTATCGGCGAAACTTTTCCGGAGAACAGCGACCGGTAAAAGAGATCGGTGCTCGAAGGACGATCGAGGGTCACGATATGGACCATTTCATGGTTCATGATCCAGTTGATCCGCTCGTTCGCGGGCAACGTTTCAAAGACCGTGCTCACGGGCGCGAGGCCTGCGCTCACGAGGTTCCGCGGATTGACGCCGGCCGCACCGTTCCCGAAATCGCTGAAATCCTGAAGCAAGACGGTAATCGGCTCGTCGGTCTCGTACTGAAACAGGGTGCGGTGATACAGGAGAGCGTTTTCCGACGAACGGCCAAGATGCGGGATGATGTACGAGTGCGTCGGATTGAGGTAGAGGATATCAAAGTTCTTCGTCTTGACGGTTCGAAGTGACTGGGCTTCGACCGGCGAACAAAGACCGCGGAGGATGAGGAACAACGCAACGATGCAAAGGCGTTCCTTCATAAGGTGTTCACCTTGTGTCTTCGATGAATCGTGTTGAAGAGTGCGGAACGTGGTTGAAGTGGAAACGGCAGGAGAGGTCTGCCGACGGCTTACGATGCACTTCTTTCGTACAAAAGGCAAGCCCCCTGCCTTCGAGAGACGGGAGAAGGGGAATCCTCCAAAA
>JBBEBV010000116.1:0-5923 GCA_040882165.1 Bacteroidota bacterium | reverse complement strand
GCGTAGATCGTCACAAAGATCAGCGATTCTTTCTTCTCCCGTAACCGCGGGTCCGGTTGACGGGGGAACTCACGTCCCGTCAGTTTGTATCCCATATCAATCACCACATTGTATCCGCCGTAGGAGGATTTGTTACTCAGCGTGACGGCGAAGGTGGTCCGGTTCTCGTCCCGCTCCGGGAAACGCAGATCTTTGATCTGGTAGTTGAACGAATTGCCTGTGCCGGGGATCTCGAATCCCTGGAACCCGAACCGCAAATCGGTGCGATCCGTGAGCCGGTAATCCACGCGGAAGATCGGCATCATTTCCTGGATGTGGGTCTTCACGGCGTTTACCTCCACAATCGAGTTGCCGAGCCGCGCCTGTTCCAGCTGGACGACTTTCTGCGTCCGGACCTTCAGTTGTGGGATGAGCGCGACCTTGTCGTTGAAGAAACGGAATGTGTAGTCAATTTTATTGACGATGCCCAATTTGATGATGCGTCCGTCCGGCTGTTCGTCCGGATTGAACAGGGTGCCGCGATTATCGCGAAGAGCGAGACCAATCCCCCGTTGCTGGTTGTGCTCGTATTTCGCATTGTTCTCGATCCGCAGGCCGGGGATCTGAGTGTACACCGTCCCGATAAAGAGCTGGTTCACGACGCTGTTCCTGTACTCGAGGGGATCGAAGACGAAATCGGGGACGGCCGAAAGAATCGTCAGCGCGTTGACAAACTGGTATCCGTTGTTCGGGATATTATCCTCGACTCGTTTCAGGACGTAGAAAAGGTTCATGCCGCCAAAGCGTGGTGTGCTGGCTTCGTACGTCCATCGCAAATAGTCGTTCCGGTTCTTTCCCCCCTGGGCAAAGGCCCGCTCGCGGATCGTCCCAAGCTTGACGCTCATGGATCGGATGATCTCGAAGCTCCCAAACAAGTGGTACCCGTCAAGATCGGGATTGTAGGAATAGTCGGGGAGGATATCGTTTTCCTGATCATCAATGACGCCGTTATTGTTCCAATCGTCGCCGTAGACGAAGAATGGGGGATCCGTGTAATACGTAAGGAAGTCCTGCACGTAATCCGGGATACCGTCCGAGTTGCGGTCATCATCCGGGATGCCATCGCGGTCCTTGTCCTTGCCGGGAAAGATTCCCGCGTCGGGGCGACGGATAATATCGCCGAGGCCGATCAGCTCGTTCGTATTCTGCCGGTATCCGAGGAGGAACGGATCACCGAACCCCGGGATGCCAAGCCGGTGGTTGTAATTCACCACATCGCCATTCCGGATGTCGGGGGTGGCGCGGACGTTGTAATGGTAGAACCCATCCTCCCAGCGGTCATTATCGTCGTTGTCGTCGACAAGCGAGTAGACCGCGCCGCCCGCCTGTCCCGGGATGTACTCGCCGGGAAGGCTGGAAATGGGGGAGGAGGAGATGGAGGGATCAAAGCCCAGAAAATCCGGAGCGATGGGGGCATTGATCGGACCGTAGTAACTGTTATCCAGGGTATAGACATTGAGCATGCTGGAGTACCGGGGGTTGAGGCTGTATCGCTCTCCCCCCAATGTCAGGCGTCCAACCTTCTTCGTCCCGCGGATGTAATATCCCCGGCCGACATCTTCGAACAACGCCCCCTGGCCGATCGGATACTTCAGAAACTCCAGGCTCCGGACAAACTCCCCTTCGATTTGGAAGCCTTGCCAATTCAGCGTAAAGTTGATGCCATAGACAGCCATCCCACTGACGAGGCCGTAGGAAAAAAAGACCACGCGTTTGTTGGAGCCGTCTTTCACGTTCCCCTCGGCCTGTATCATGGTGCGAAAGGTCGTCGGAACGGCGAGACTTCCGATCACAATGCTGTCCGCGTGCGAACGGAACCCGCCAATCTCGTACTCGTCCACGTTATTGATCCAGTCATGCCCCGCCGTGATCTTGTAGTCGTTGGAAAGGATGGCGCTGAAGTCGACAGAGTTCACGCCGGCCGGAATGACGTAGGCGTAGGTGACGTTATAATCGAGATCCCGGCGGTCGCTTTGAACCTCGAGGGGGTACCGCTCAATCCGGGTTCCGCCCGAGCGCGCGGCATAATGCACATAATCGGTCTGACTCACGGTATCCCGCTGAGGGTACGTGCCGACATAGACAGGTTCGAAATCCTTGATAGCCCAGTACTGGATCGGGAACCGGAGATCGACCCTTTGTGCATCGGGAGCCCGGCCGTTGATATTGGTGATGGGATGTGCCTTGCCGTTGATGTGGATCTGGGGGGGACCAAAAATAAGGGGTCCCGAATTATCGCCCGGCGAGTCGTCATGGATGCGTATGAAGATCACGCGCGGAACTGCGTTAGCAGGAACGCCGCGCAGGGAAATATCCTTGCTGTCGAGCGAGCTGCGACGCTGGTGCTGGTTGACATACGTTGCCCCGATCGTCAAAACATCCCCGATGTCGGTCTCGAAGTGTCCCCCGAGGAGGTACGTCGTCCATTCACGCACGCGACGCACCTGTTGCGATGACGTGAGGACAATTTCCGGGTTCATGCGGACCGGGTCGGAAATACGAGAAGCCACCACGCTCCCCCGGTATTTTGCGGTTGACGCATCCCACCGGATGCCGTTGAAACGAGCCTTGTCGAGGGTGAGCGAGGTGAACTTGGTCCGGATCGCATCGCCGATCATCAGGCGGCTCGAGAGGCCGCCGTACGAGTCGTTCAACACAACAAGGTTGGAAAAATAGGAACTGTAGAACCGCGACTTGCTCAGGTTGCTGATCGGGATGTCCAGAAGCTGAAAGTTCGCCGGCCGTTGCTCCTCGCTCAAGCCAAAAACCGTTACACCGTCGACGAGGAAGTTGCCAAAATTGTCATAGAACTTCCGGCGGAGGAGCACGGAACTGTAGTTCTCGTAGTTTCTTCCCGAGTAGTTTTGATATGTCCCCTTATCCTGGTCGTTCGAAATGAACTGGGCCCGCGCCCCGGAAGGGATGATCAGGGAGAGTGCGGCGAGAAGCAACAGGGGGAGGAACGGACGTTTCATACGAGGTCGATCGGGAAATGATTAAAATGAGTAACGTAACGACACGTGATGAGTACCGGTAAGATAGAGCAACTCCGTTTGATGCGCGAACGCGTAATCCAGTATGAAACCGTACGCCATCAAGCCAAAGCCTCCGTTAATATCCCCCTGTCTGGCAGGGGATTGGACTCCGCCTCCGCCGAAGCGAATCAGGACCTGGAGAGGCTCTCCGAAGGCGGTCGATTTCATCGCGACGATCTCCGTCCCGACCCCGATCCGTTTCACATCGCCGGCAACGGTGTAGTGCAGCGTGACGGCATAATCGTACACCCGGGAGAGGTAGGTGACCCCGGCTGCCATTTTGAGATCGAGCTTTCCGTCATCAGAGCCGTTCTTGGCGATGGAGGGTTGAGTCAGGTCGCCGAAGAAGATGCCAAAACGCACGTCGTTCTCCGGGACAATGTCCCGGATCAGGGACTGTGCTCCGACATCGAACGAGAGCGTCACCTTCGACATTCCGTCTTCCGGAACGGCATGGCGTCCGGCGGGAGGGGGTGTGGACCAATGGAGAAGCTTCACGCTCCCCCCGACGGAAAGAAATTCAAACAGTTCCTGGGCGTACGAACCGACAAGTTCGTTCTCTTTCCAGGTGTTGGAGGAAAGGGACTTCAGGCCGATCCCGAGATTTCCGACAAACCCAAGGTTCGCAACGGCGCTGGCGGAGAGATACCCGATCTGATCGTCCGTGATCCCGCTGAACAGCTGTGTGTAGGAAGTTGAAAGACTCAGCGAGTTGAGCGATGCGATTCCGGCCGGGTTCGAGAACAGCGTGTTCGGATCGTCGGCAAAACTTATCAGCGACCCTCCCAGCGATACTGCGCGTGCGCTGATCGGGAGTTTGGAAAACCCCCCCGCATGGGTTTCACGCCCGGCAACGAACAGGACGAACACAAGACACACAATGCGATGCTTCATGCTCAGTAGGCGATAGTAAGAGTTTTTGTGGCGACGGCCGGTTCCAGACCGTCGACCTCCACGATGATTTGATAGATATACAATCCGGGAGGGAGGAGACGACCATTGTCATCCCGTCCATCCCAGAGAATGGCGTTCTGCTCAACGTAGGCCTGGGCTGTGGACTTCGTATCCAAGATGGTTTTGACGAGCCTCCCCGTCACATCATAGATCTTGAGCTGTACGGGGCGCGCTTCGGTCAGGTTTGAGACGAAGAAGCTGAAACGTGTCTGGTCGTTCTTTCCGTCCCCGTTCGGGGTAAAGGGATTCGGGTCGGTGTGGGCGTCGACAATGATCCGATCGGGCACACCCACCGCGGCGAGGGTCCAGCTCTCCTGATTGTTGGCGATCGTTGCGTCCACCCGTTGCGGGTTTGTCGGGTTCTGCCGCGAGACAACAATGGAAGGAAAGAGGGTATTCTCGAGGAACGGAGTGAACCGGAACCCGACTACCACGGTGGCGTTAAAGTTGATGGTGTTTCCGAACCCGACAACGACCCGACCGGGAAGGAGCGAGACGTTGAACGGGATATTCAGTTCGTTGACGGTAACAGTATTGACCACGAGGGGAACATCGGTAAAAATGATCAGCGTGTCGACGCCGGTGCTGCGCGAGTCCTGCTCCACGGTCACCCGGTACTGGAACTCCCCCACTTTGAGAATGGGGGCGGTTTGGGGGAGGACGGCTGCCACGGTCCTGCTTGCCACGAGCAGGGTGTCGTACGTAATCTTCGCTTCATCAAGGCGGGGCGTTTCGATCGTGAACGTGTACAGGTTGACGCGGTATTGCATATACCGCCGGGGTTCATAGACGGAGAAGAGCGAATTCGGCTCCGTCACCTCTTCGCTCCAGGGGCTCCAGTTCGCGTTCACGTTCGCGGTGTTCCCGGTCCGTACCTGCATGCGAATATCGGTTCCCGTCGGGATATTCCCGACCCATGACGCGCGGTTCCAGTTGACAGGTTGCCCGGCATCGCGCACCACGGAGGTGAAGCGTCCCTCCGAAAGATACCCGGTGCCGTACACCTCGATCTCGCCGAAGGTCGTCGAGAATGGGTTGGTCAGCGACGGGTCCTGCTTCTCGACGCGGATCATCACATAGCGCGCCGTATCGACTTCAAAGAAGTCGTCGGCGTTGGCGCGCTCGTTATCCACCACCTGCTTCACCCGCCGGAAGGAGAGGGTATCAAGGCCGGTGAAAATGGAGTATCCGCGAATCCGGAAGTTGATGCTGTTATTGGGGAACGTTCGAATCACGACCCGGTTCACCGCACGCACCGCCTGAAGGTCGATCCGTATCAGGGTTTGTTCCTGTCCGGGGAGGAGTTCAAAGAACGAGTTTGCCGCCACCCTTCCGTCGATCATAAGCGAAGGATTCGAAGCGGTGGGATGCGTGGAAACTTTGAGGGGATCCGGATTCGCGTAGCGGATCACAATCTCCCTGTTCAAGGCAAGGTTGGTGTTTGTCCCGGTTTGGAGGATGATCCGGTCCGGAAAGGTGTTCAGATCGACATCGAACGACCCGGAGGTGTCCTGGAGGCTGCGGAACGAGGTGTCGCGGAACTCAAGCTGGGCATAGACGGTGTGTGCCGCGACAAGGACCATCGCGCAAAACAGCAATCCGCGCCATCCGGGGAGCAACACGGCGCCTTGGAATTTCTGTTGAATTCTATTCTTGGACGACATAGTTACGCTTCTTCTTCCTTGCCGTGATGGATGGTTCGTTGTGAGTAGAGAAGCACGCCGCGGAACACGCCAAACAACAGGAGCACCATGCCCATCATCGTTCGGAGCCGGGAAGGTGTGAGGGGATCAATAACAAACCCCATCAGCACCAGCGCCCCCAACGAGAGCATACCGATCATCGTGAAATACCCGAGCGCTCTGCGAAACGTGATTTTGCCCATGGAGCGCTAG
>JBBEBV010000115.1:0-1086 GCA_040882165.1 Bacteroidota bacterium | reverse complement strand
ATCTTATAGCTGTCATAATCGAACCGGTGGTTTCCCCGGATATGTTCGGTGAGTCCGGCTCCCGTCAACGTATAGCTTGCCACCAGGCACCAGTTGTCGAGCAGGAAGAGCTCGCGCTCTTCCGCACTCCCCGATCGTTCTTCGACAAGCACTCCCCCCTCATACGGCCACGCTTTCACTCTTCGTTCCTCAAACGCGGTTTCGAACCGCTCGTTGTATTTCCGGACATCCTCTTCCCCCATGCAGGCGCCGTTGCAATGACCGAGGTGGTAGGAAAAACAATACGTGCGCGCAGCTTCAAGGCCGAGTAGTTTCGGACAGAGCCGGTGCTTTCGGGCAATCAGCTTCAGGTACTCTTTTGTCTGAGTCCGGTGCTTAAAGATGGCCATAATCGGAGAGCCGTCTTCAAACTTCAAGTACTCCACCGCCTCCAGTTCGACACCAGCATATCCTCGTTTGTCTTCGATTCTCCGGGCAACCATAATCCGCCGGCGACGACGCGACGCCACGTTGAACATGGGGCGAAGTTCCTTGATCAACTGCGATTCGAGCAGCAAGGCCCCCAACTCCCCCGCGGTCCGCCGCGTTTCAATGCGCCGTATGCGCCGGGTGAGCCACTTCTCCTCCGGAGCCGAGAAGTGGGAACGAACCCTTGTCCGGATCGCTCTGCTCTTTCCAACATACAGCAATTCCCCCAGGGTTCCATAGAAGAGGTACACCCCCGGCGTGTCGGGGAGTGCCTTGATGGTTTCCGGGGAAATGGCCGGTTTCATTGCTCTTTCGTGCGCTCCGCTCTGAGAAGATCAATCGTCTCCACGGCGTGCCGCATATGCGGAATGACAATACTACCCCCCACCACCAGGGCGACATTCAGCGCATCGTGCAACTCTGCATCCGTGCACCCCGCGTCCACGCACTGGATCAGGTGATAGTCGATGCAGTCGTTGCATCGGAGAACAGCTGAGGCGACAAGACCGAGAAGTTCCTTGGTTTTTGCATCCAGAGCGCCATCCCGATACGCGGCGGTGTCCAGGTTGAAAAACCGCTTAATCCCGAGGTGGTCGATCTCGAGGATCCGGTCATTCA
>JBBEBV010000114.1:1851-5944 GCA_040882165.1 Bacteroidota bacterium | reverse complement strand
AAGCGCTCGAGTTCCGGAATCCATGAATTGCAGATCTCCTCCGGCGCAGCGTTGCGATCGAGCAATTGACGGATAGACGAAGATCCCGTCAGGATGTCGAACCGACGGTGGCGAAACTCCGTTTCCCTGGGGTGAGCCCGCTTGAAGGCGGCGAGCAGGGCAATTCCGAGGCAGACAGGTCGGATCTCATTCCGGTCGACAGTGGTAATGCGAATCCCACGACATTCCTGGTTTTCATATTTGGGCTGGCTCGCCATCCCCGGAATGTCCCGGGGGACAAACCGCTCGGCGCTGAAGGTCACGCCGGCCGTATAGCATCCACTCAACTCCTTGAGGACTTTCTCCGGGTCAACCCATGGTGCCCCAATAAGCTGAAACGGGGCTAACGTCCCACGCCCCTCGGAAAGGGAAGTTCCTTCAACGAAACAGAGTCCGGGATAGATGACAGCGGTTTCCAGAGACTGCATGTTGGGGGAAGGGGCGACCCACGGGAGCCCGGTCTCATCAAACCACATGGACCGGCGCCATCCGTCGACAGGAACAATCTCCAGATTCGCCTTCAGGTTTGCAGTGTGGCCTAGCGAATAGTCTGCGAGCCATCCCTCCTCATTCCAGAGCCGGGCCAACTCCCCAATCGTCATCCCATGGGTCACCGGAATGGGCATCCACCCCACGAACGATTTCAGCGAGCGTGCTCGGACAGGTCCGTCGAAGTGGAGGCCGCGAATGGGGTTGGGGCGATCAAGGATCACGAACGGGATCCCCTGTTCTGCTGCTGCCTCCATCGTCAGGGCTATCGTGGAAATGAAGGTGTAAAATCGAGCCCCGACATCCTGGATGTCGCATACCAGTAAGTCGATTTCCTCGAGCATTTCACGGGTCGGTTTGTGGATCTTCCCGTAAAGAGAATAGATCGGGATGCCCAAGTCGGGATGGGCGATATGGTCGACCACCTTTCCGTCCGGCGTGTCGCCGGCGATCCCGTGTTCCGGGCCGTACAGGGCTTTGATCGTGCAGAGTCCCGATTCCGCCACCACGTCGATCAGGGGGCGGCCGTCGGACAAGCGCCCCGTATGATTGGTAAGAATGCCGATGCGTTTATTCCGGATGAGTTCTGGGGCATCCGAAAGAAGTCGATCCGCGCCGGTCCGCACAAGAGTTGTTTGTTCCGATATTGCTGTGTCGTTCATCTCAAACCTTCAGGAAGAGCTTCCGTCGGTACATCCAGTAACAGAGAGTCCACCCGACCAGAATGATCATGGTGGAGTAGAGAAGAGAGCCGAGGGTCGGCTCGGTGATGGTGGAAAATGTTTTATAGAAATACCCTGTGAGCGAGGTTGTGGAATCATTCCAGGGAACCTTCCAGGAGATCATCACCCACCGGACAAAGAGTCCTGTTGCAACGTACACCGTGATGGCGTTCATGCCGTACACGATGAACGGGAATCCGAAACGGTGCAGTTGCCGCACCTCGATCATCCAGTAGAACAGCAGGAACACGACACAAGCCCACCCTGCGGTATAGACCGCAAACGAGGATGTCCAGAGGATCTTATTGAGGGGGACGACCGTATCCCAGGCCAGGCCCAGGACAATCCCGGCCACGCCGGCCAGGGCGAAGGTTTTCATCACCAGGTCCTGCTTGTTTCGCTGCATCAAGAACCGGCCCGCGAGCACACCGAAAAGCACGGTGGAGAGACCAGGGATCATGCTGATGATGGTTTCCTTGTCCTCCGGGACGAGAATGAAGCTATCGAGGTACTGCGCCGAGTTGATGTCCCGCTCGAAAGATCCCGGTGTAACGCCCGGCCCCGTGACGAATGCAAGAATTCCCCACCAGACGAACAGCATGGCAACAGCAATGGTCGCCTGCCAGCTCTGGCGGAGACGCAGGAGCAGGAACGCGGCAAAGTACAGGACGCCGATGCGCTGGAGAATACCGAAGTGTAGCACCGGTTCATTGAGGGAGGCGGACTTCAGGAAGGCGCCCAGCAAGTACAGAAGTAACGCCCGTCGCCCGGCTACGAGGATGCTCTTCCAAAACGGGTATCCCGCCTCACGCTTTCTGGCATCGCTGAACGGCATCGCCATGCCGACCGCAAAGAGGAAAAAGGGGAAAATGAGATCGGCGAATGTGCATCCATGCCATTCGGCGTGCAACAGGATCCGCGGGACGACTTCCGGATCCCACGTCCCGGGATTGTTCACGAGGAGCATGCCGGCGATGGCAAAGCCCCTGAATGCATCGAGCGAACTGAGCCGCTCGGAGGGTATGGAGGATGGAATATTCATGGACGTGTCGGGAACACTTCCAGCTCCCGGATGGCATAAGGGGAACCTCCCCGTGCCCCGGTGGTCCCCTTCTTCCCCTTGAACCGAAGATAGCGGGCCTTGACAGGAGGGGTGATCTCGAATTCCTCTATGTCTCCGGTTCCTTCACGCACCTCCCGGATTGCTTTCCAATTCCCGCCATCCTGTGAAGTCTGCAATTGGTACTCAATCCCGTGATTCTCCCCCCACTGCACCCTGATGAAGCCGATCTCTTGCGGTTGCTTCCATGTGAGTTGCAGCCAGTCAGGGTCCACTTCGTCCTTTGACATTTTCACTCCCGATCGCCACCGGGTGTCGGTGTTGCCATCGATCGCCGATGACGGAGTGAACGTTCCGGGTCCCCACAGGGCATTCAATGGACTGGAGGAGGAGGCCGTCGCGATTGCGCGGCGGGCTATATTAGGGGTTGGGAGAACGGAGTCCCGTTCAAGGAGGCGGATCATCATCAAGGCGTACGGCGGGACCTTCACGTCAAATTGCGCAGCGGGGACGGAAAGATCGGGCAATCGCTCATTCTGCCGTTTCTCATCGAGGATCCAGGCTTCCGCCTTTGGATGCGGGTTGAAATGGCTCAACGCTATTTCAACGGGGATCGTTGCTCTTCTTTGTTTGTTGATCAGGGCGAGTGTCAGTGTTTTCCCGGTGCGGCTTGCGTAGACCGAAACCGGGCCATCGGCGCCGGTGACCCGGAGGACCTCGCTCCCGAAAAGATTGACGAACATGGGAAAGACGAAATACGTGAACCGCGGAGTGTTGCGTCCATCGGACGAGAGATAGCCAAAGTCCCCGCCGCGCGGGGGATATTGGTTATGCAGAGCCCAGAGGCAGCCGATATCGGTCCCCAGTTCCGCCATGGTGCCGAGCATGTCGGCCACCCAAAGGGCGTTGACAAGCTGTATCGTTTGCGGACCGGGGCCGGTGTTGACCGAGTTGTACCCCACGTTGATCGTGAGAAGCTGTTTTGCTTTTTCCGGCCCTACAACCCTTTCGACCTCATCAAGAAGCTGCCGGTGTAACGCGCGAAAGGCACTGGTGGTTGCGAAAAGCGAGTCGTCGTTTTCCTTCCCCCCGCTTTGAGGGAAATAGGTGTAGGTAAGCATATCCACGTATTCCCCCGCGGCCCGCAAGACCCGCTCCGTCCAGTTTTCCGGGTGTGAACCGAGCGGCACGTTCGTCGCCACTTTGATCGTTGGATCGACGGACTTCATCGCTTTCACAAACGAAATGTACTTTTTCGCATATTCCTCGGGGGGTGCATGCCCCTTTGCCCACCATCCCCACTGTTCATCCCCCACCTCCCAGAGTTTCACGCCGTAACCCCGTTCGAGATTGCAGTATCGAACCCAGGCGGCGGCGAGCTCGGGAGATTCGTTGAAGTTGATCGTGATGAACGGCTCCGCGCCGGTTTCCCGGCAGAAGGCGATGTACTCATCGGTGTCCATCTCGGTCGCGGGATTGTCGGGAGAATTCCACACATAACGATCGGCCTGGTTCCCGCCGGGGTATTTGAGAAGGGTTGTCCTGGAAGCTTTGATTTTTGCGATCGCATCCCGATCGGAGGTCAGAAGTATCTCCCCGGAGCGGCCGGGGAACAGCGATTCGTCCCAGTTGGCGGTGTTGATGCCGTAGAGCCATGGATTGATCGGCCTGACGGGCCTGGCGGCATCCACCTCCACACGAATCGTCTGACCGATGGCAAGAGCGGAATTGAGAAGGAGAGCGAGCAGGATGGAGATGTTCTTCATCGTGGTTCCTGTGGGGG
>JBBEBV010000114.1:0-1751 GCA_040882165.1 Bacteroidota bacterium | reverse complement strand
CCTCATCCTCCGAATCATAGTGGCGGACGGTGTAAGACATGAAAATGTTCTCCTTCTTTTGTGGGATTTCTTCGTGGGCGAGGGCACCCTGAAGGAATCCCTTACGGGAGCAATTCAACGACCCTTTTCTTCTCAAACGGGTCGATATCGAACGCAACAGCGTAATGAACACTTGCTTCGGCACCGCGGACACGGGCAAGGGCTTCGTAGTAGTCGAGATACGGGAAGGAAGAAATTCCTCCCTTGATGAATTCATACTGCGTGACGCATTCTTTCCACCGCGCCAGTTCCCCGCTGACATCGACATAGAGGTACGGTTTGAAGCCTTCGGGGTCCTCCCAGTTTTCCGTGTAATACAAAGCCTTGACGCCGCGATGGCTCGGCAGCGGACTTGCAACGCCCTCGAGGGAGGCAAGGAGCAGCGCATCGTTGACGATGGCATGGGTGTTCGCATGGTCCTTGTGGATGCTCGTTTTCCAGTGGGTGATGATCCGGCCCGGTTGAACCTTGCGGATGACATCCATGACGTAGCGCCGCGTCTCCTCATCGTTTGGCAACTCCCCGTCTTTGTACGGTCCGAACAGCGCTTCTCCCCCGATCACTTCCGCGGCAGCGAGAGCCTCACGGCGTTTCTGCTCGCCGTACGCCGTGGGGGAGAGTTTTGGATTTCCCCCCTCTCCGAGCGTGAGGTGGAGGAGGACGACCCGGTCCCCTGAGGCGTGCTGCTTGAGAAGGACAGCGCCGCACGTGACCTCGATATCGCCGCAGTGGGCTCCGATGGCAAGGATGGTGTTGTTTGGTTTCATAGGCCGTTAGAGTCCCTTTTTCAGCAGCGCAAAGCGCCGGGTTTGTGCGAATCCGAACTTTGAATAAACCTTCGCCGCCATATCATCCGTCCACATGACCCAGGCGTCATGGTATCCCTGATGACGCATGCGTTCCAACGTCCTGGCGAGGAGCACCGTGCCGATGCCGCGGCCCTGGTAGGCAGTGCTGACACCGAACGGCCCGAAGTGAGAGCCTTCGAACTGACAGTAGCCGATAATATCTTCCCCAAGGGTGACGACCGTGATTTGGTCCGTGCGGAACCCTCCTTCAGAAATCTTGCGCAGGTTGCTGCGCTCCACGCGTACCCAATCCGTCGGCATCGTCCGCTCCAGGAACCCGAGGAAGCGAAGAAGGTCGCTGCGGCGGTACGGGCGAATCTCAATGCCCTCGGCAGCGAGCTTCCGCCCGATCTCCCTGGTCTTCTCCGGAACGGTGAAAAGGACAATCGACGCATCCATACTAAGGGACTCATGGAAGACTTCGTAGCCATGGGAGACGAAGAACTCGAGCAGATGCGGGTACGCTTGTCGGTCGATCCCGGGCGTGAAATATCCCGGAGGGTAGCCTGCAATGTGACACTCCTTCCTGCCGAGCGCCCTGAACCGGTTCTCCAGAGTGGCAAGAAGCGGTGTACCAACCTCCTTCAGCTCGCCGGCGGGGTGCACGCCGCATGCGGTGATCCAGCACCGGGTACCGTCCGGGTCCGCGTCGCCAAGATGCAGACGCCGTGCATAGACGCCAAGAACGAAGCCGACGAGCTTTCCATCTTTGCGTGCGAGGAGAAAGGTGGAGGAATCGAAGTTGTCGTCGAGCAGGACGCGCCGCTCGAACATATCCTCCGTGATGGCATCCAGCGGGAGAGTTCGTTCCCAGAGCGACAACACCTGTTCCCGATCGCTGTCCGTGTACTGATTGATGGAAAT
>JBBEBV010000113.1:0-5955 GCA_040882165.1 Bacteroidota bacterium | reverse complement strand
TGGACGCGCCAATCACGCTGTTGCGCAAACAGTGGAGACATGGAGGCAATCAACAGGATCGCTCCTACTCCCATCCAATACGTCCTTCGCTGTTGTGTGGCCATGGCTTGTATCCGTACCAGCTTGTTGAACGATTTCAATTCTTTGCCACAAAGTCACCAGAACCAATCTCAAAACTGTATGTGCCACAAAAGATCACAAAGGGCACAAAGAAAAAACTCAAAAGACTTTTGTGATCTTTGTGTTCCTTGTGGCTCACAACAACAAGCATAAGTGTTTTTGAGATGGCTTCTAAGGAAAGATTTTTTTATTCCATTTTGAAAACCTTTGTGTCCTCGTGCCCCTGCCTGCCGGCACCTGTCTACCGACAGGTAGAGGCAGGTTGGTGGCATTCCTGGTCCATTCGGCTAAAACTCGATCACCAATCCGAAGCTGTACGATCGTGGGTCGTTGCTGTAGATCAGGAACGACTGATCGACACTGAACGGACCCTGCCTCCCCTTATCCCACCAATAGCGGATCCCGTTCTCCCGATCATCGATCGGGTACCTTTCGTAGTACTGAAGCGGCAGATTCTGATTCGTCGGGGTCGGCCTTCGGAACACGTAGTCGTAGTTCAGAATTCTGTTGTCGAAAAGATTGAACACTTCCGCGTAGAATGTCGCCGGCACTCCGAAAAAGTTTGGGATCCTCTTGGTCAGCCTCAGGTCGGTGTTATACTCTGCCGGGGTGCGATGCACATTGATGAGCTTGATATTGGAGGGAGACGTGTATGGCCTCCCGCTTCGGAACGTCGAGATGGCGGAGAGGGAAACATCGGCAAGAGGACGGAAACCAAGCAGTTCGGGTCCCACCTCCTCCCCTGTCTCGTAGCCGACCCGGAGAATCAGATTGTGTGTCCGGTCGAAGTCAAGAATGATGTCCCGCGTCGGGACGTTCGTCAGGTCCGTTGTCACAGCGCCCGTAGTATCCCGGTAGAATGCCGGGGTCGCAGCTGTGGCCGTAGCGCTCCTGCCGGTGGCATAACTATATTGATAATTCACCGAACCGGTGATCTCGCCTCGTCGCTTCGTCAGAGACACCCTGAACCCGCGGATATCGGCATAGTCGAGATTGAAATAAGAACTGACCAGATTTCCCGCGCGGTCATCGGTGAAATTTGCCTGTTGGAGAAGATTCTTCACATCCTTGTAGTACCCGCTGATATCGAGTGTGAACCCGTCTCCAAGCCCCTGCAACACGCCAATATCGTAACTGTTCGTCACTTCGGGTTCCAACCTGGGATTGCCCAGCACGATGGGACTGTTGTTCAATTGGGCAACTCGGGTGGAAACGACGTACTGGAAGGAAGGGCGCTGCATGAACGAGCCGTAGTTCAAATGGAACACCGTCGCTTCGGAAACCGGGAACGAGACTCCCACACGCGGCTGGAGTCGCCCAATGACCGGAGCTTTTTCCTTCGAGGCGTCTTCGGAGTTGAAGCGGCCGAGTGAATCTGCAAGCAGGAACGGCGTGTACTGATCTGTAAAGTAGTCGCGACCGGAACTCCAGACGTCGAGCCGCAATCCCGCGTTCGCTATCAACCCCTCGAACTCCATCTTGTCCTGAATATAGAAAGCGCCTTCCAGAGGCTGAGCGGAGTACTCCTCGACATGTCTGTTCGTGCGGAGGCTCAGGTTGTTGGAGGCTTCAATGAGGTATGTATTAATCTGAAGGCCGGCATTGAGCAAATGAGAATTCGTCACCTGGCTTGTGAAAGATCCGTCGAACGAAATGGTCCGGGTCTCTTCGTTCCTGAAGAGATCGTAGCCCAACTGGTAGTCGATCCCGTCAGGGGAATTGTTGTTGGGATAGGAAAGAACGGCCGTGGGCCAGGCAAAGTTGACGGAATCGGGGAGGAAACCCGGAACGGGCGTTGCCCCGAGGGTATTGTTCGTAAAGAGTGAGTTGAGCTTCACTTCGTAATAGGCGTTCGGGCTGAGGGCCTGGGTAAACCGGACCCCGAGCTGGGCATTCGTCCTTTTCCGGTAGCTGAGTCCCGTGATCCTGTCCCACAGCCACCGTTGATAGCCTCCGACTCCGTTCGACCCCGGGAACGCAGCGCTGTTCTGCTCGGTAAAGCCCCCGCTCAGACGAAACGTTGCCCCATTTCCCATATCGGCCACGATGTTCCCCATGGCTTGGTACTCGATATTGGGTTGTTCCGTCGGAAAGACAGGCCATTCCGTGCTCGATCGAAGAGCCATGAACATCCTGAGACCGGGATGAATCGGTCCGCCGGTGGCCGCCTCGATGGAATAATCGATGTCGCTCCCATACGGCCGATTCATGTCCCTTCTCGTTTGTCTCCAGAGGGCCTGGGCTACTGCGAGCTGAACCAGGGTATCACGGGCGTAACTGCTGGTGAGACCAGAGCCCATTCCGCCATAGTACGGTTGCTGCGTTTCCGCACTCGGGTCACCTCGAAGCCAGACATCACTGTTCAGCAAAAGCGTGAGGTACGGATTGGCGTCCACGTCATACGCACTTGGTCCGAAATGTTTGCGTCCGGGAGCCCGGCTTCGGGACTCGACTCGTGACCGCCACCGGTCCGACCTCCCCTCCCTCATGGAGATGTTCACAACTCCGGATTGTGCATTCCCGTACTGGGCACCGAATCCGCTCGTGATCACCTCAACCTCCTCCACACCGCTCATGATTGGCAGAAACGCAGAGGAGTTGTCGAGGGGGTTGACGATCCCCATCCCCTGGAGGGTATAGTACTCTTCGCCGAGGCGGCCGCCCCTGAAATGTCCGTCTGTGACATCGGCGGCGAGAGCGAGAATATCGCGAACGTCCCTCATGCCGGGCAGGGCCCGGACATCATCGAACCGGACGATGGCGCTGGTGGAAGTTTTTTCGCGCTCCACGTCGGGCCGGACGGCCTGCACGACAACTTCCTGCATCGCAAGCACCGCTTCGGAAAGTTCAAAGTCCGCCGTGGTCGTTCGCCCCGCATTGACTATCACGCCCCGCATCACCACCTGCTGGTATCCAATCATCGTGGCTGTAAGATCATACTCTCCGGGAGGGACATTGAGGATAAAGAACGTTCCATCCAGCCCGGTTGCAGCTCCCATGGTTGAGCCTGCAATGACGATGTTGACCCCCAGCAACGCTTCCCTGGTTTGAGCATCCCTGACGCTCCCGGAAATTTTTCCCGACGTCTGTGCGAGGAGCGCCGTGGCGCACAGGACCATCGACATGCTCACCATCAACATGGCCGGCAGGATCCTCACGAGCGATCGGGGGCATGGCACAACTCTCTTGGTATGATGACACCGACAACACATCATGGAATTTCACTCCATCATTACCACACTACCTGCTTTATTTCCCGCCTTCCTCCGACACTACTGCTCCATTGACGCGGACATTCTTGAAATGCATATTCTTCACATTTTCAATAACATCCGCGTTTGCCACGTTGTTGAACTCACAGTCCTCCAGGAAAATGTCCGAGGCCGGTGAATGTTTGTACGTCCTTATCCAGAGCCCATAGGGGCTTTTGTTACTCTTAACATTCTTGACGTGAATATTCCGAACTACGGGGGGAAACGCGCCGGCATCCCCCTCCTCATAAAAGAAGTTGATCGTAACCACGGCGTGTGCAACCTCTCCGACCTCGATATCCCTCAGGAAGACGTTCTCCACAAAGCCGCCGCGGACGGAGTTCGTCTTAATCCGCAAGGCGCGGTCAAGATTGGGACTGTCCATCGTACACCGTTCCGCATAGACGTTTCTGACGCCTCCCGACATTTCACTCCCTATAACCACCCCGCCATGCCCGTCTTTCATCTGGCAATCCTGGATGACAATGTTTTCGGTGGGGACTCCCACGCGCCGCCCGTCTGTGTTGCGCCCCGACTTGATCGCAATACAATCATCACCCGTGTCAAAATAACAGTTTTTGATCAAAACGTCCCTTGAAGACTCAGGATTGCATCCATCGTTGTTCGGGCCAAGCCCTTTGACGGTGACATCGAGAATGGAAATGTTCTGCGATAGGACGGGATGGAGGAACCACATCGGAGAGTTTATGAAGGTCACACCCTGGACGAGGATGTTCTTACTACGGTAAGGTTGAAAGAAATTCGGGCGAAGAAAATACCCCTCCCCAAACATCCGCTCCGTCACCGGCACCCCTCGTTCTCCCATTGCGAAAAGCGAGTCACGACCAGCCTTCTGATGAGGCATGCCTTTCTTCCATCCGTTGCGCTCCTGCCCCTTCCACCACCACCAATGCTCGGGTGAACCTTGCCCGTCAAGAAGTCCCTTTCCTGTGATGGCAATGTTCTCCTGCCCGTACGCGTAAATAAGAGGGGAATAGTTCATACACTCGACCCCCTCCCACCGCGTGTAGACGAGCGGCAGATAGTCTTTTGGATCCGTACTGAAACGGATGGTAGCCTCTTCCGTAACATGAAGATTAACGTTACTCTTCAGGTGGATCGCACCCGTCCGGTACACTCCTTTCGGGACGACCACCCTTCCTCCCCCTGCACGATTGCACTCCTCGATCGCTTTTCGGAACGCATTCGAGCAATCGGTTATCCCATCCCCGACGGCCCCGAAGGCGGTAATGTCGAAATCCCGGTCCGGAAACACCGGTGCCTGGATGTTCTTCAGGATACCCGGCAGTGCGTCCCATCCTTCTTTCTGCACAGGGGACGGCTGAGCACAAGCTGCGAACAAGAAGCAAATTAACAGAATTGGAATTGATGGATTCCTGAGAGAGTCCTTCATATCGATTCCGCTCATTGCTGTGTTGTGACTGTTGTTACTTCAACAATTGGAGTTTCAGCGTTTTCTTCTGCTTTCCATGCTGCACGACTGCCAGATACGTTCCCGAAGCAGCTCGACGGCCCATGGCATCGCTTCCATCCCAACGCGCACGATGTCGCCCCGCGGCAAGTTCCCGGCGGAGTACCTCTTTCACGAGCCGGCCCGAAAGGTCGTACACCCGGATGGTGACCTCTCCGCGCACGGCGAGGTCAAATTCGATCGTCGTTTCCGGATTGGACGGATTGGGGTAATTCTGAAAAACCGAAAAGGATCCGGGAGAAGCATCATCGTCTCCCGCAGAAACTACTGGTCCACCAGATTCGAAAGCCCCGATATCCGGGGCAACACCGTTGTAGGGTGTGCCAACATTGGTCCCTGCGTCGATCAGCCCGCTCCCGGCTGCAAGCCGGAGAAACGGAACATCGGGCAGACTCCCGTCCGGTTTCCGTGGACCGCGTACGCCGGTTGTGTCGAGGGAAACGAAGTCGGATGACGTCACCGTGAATGGAAGCATCCAGCTATTCGTCTGTTGTACCGCGAAGCTGCCGATGGGACCGACGGTCCCCATCGCGAGGGAATTGATCACGCTCAGGGATTTTCCGCTATCGAGCGTTTGGTTGAGACTGTAATTTGTTCCGTTTCTATACGACGAGCCATGGTAAATCGTCATCGAGCCGCGATTGTTATTTTGATCGAATCCTTTCACCCTGTTATCAAACGCGAGGCAGTTCTTCAGAGTGATGTTATGACTCAGATCACGGTTTTCACTTCCCCCCATCTTGAAGCCATTGCCGTTCCCACTGCTTGGGCTTCCATTTGCGAGATACCCGTTCATGAAGATCCAACAATGTTCGAGAATTGTCTCAACGTTGTTAACGTCTCGCAAGTAGCCGTCAAACCCGTCATCGGAGTTTTGCCACGCCCTGCAGCCGAAAAAATAGTTGCCGGTGCCAACAGTGAGCTTTGGCGCAAACCCATCCGCGTTCCCATGGCCGGGGTCGGTATTGTTGTACGAGTCACAGTTGATAATCTTATTATACGCGGCTCCATTAGCCAGTTGCAACCCGGTGTCCCGGTTTTCATAGAAGGAGCAAAATTCGATAATATTGTACGAACCGGGATCGATCAGCA
>JBBEBV010000112.1:0-1094 GCA_040882165.1 Bacteroidota bacterium | reverse complement strand
GGCAGGGACGGCGTATTCAACTGGTTGTTGCAACGAGGAGCTCATCGTAAACCTGTTGGGCGGTTCTCCAGTTGTGGATTTGGTGGCATCTGGTTGATCAGTTCGGCGATTTTGTTGAGGTCGTCTTGGGTGTAGACGTCGAGGGGGGTTCCTTTGGGTAGCCACCGGCGGAGGATCCCGTTGTTGTTCTCAACGCTGGGTTTCTGTCATGGGGAGTGGATGTCACAGAAAAAGATCGGGGTGCCGGTCGCTGTTTCGATCTCTTTCCATTTTCTCATTTCTCGGCCTTGGTCCCAGGTGAGCGTTTTCGGCATCAGTTCGGGTATCTGGTTGAGAGCGTCGGTGAGAGCATCAGCGACCAGGTCCGCTCGGTATCCGTGGGGGAGGGCAACCAAAGATGTGTGTCGGCTTACCCTCTCGACGTAAGAGACGACCGCTGATTTGTTGGATGCTCCAACAATCAGATCCCCTTCTAAATGGCCCGCTTCGACCCTGGAGGCCACAGTTAGGGGCCGGTCATGGATCGAAACGTGGATACCTAACGCATCCGAAGAAGCAGAACCCCATTTCCGGCCGGCATGTTTACGTTTCTGGCGTCGTCTGGGCAGCGACTTCCAAACCTCCGAACCCAAACCACGACCCTGCTGATAACAAGCCAGGTAAATCGTCTCTGCCGAAACCCGCTGGCCCCGGTCACCGAGGATCCGGGCTGTAGTCAACGGTGAATACTTCTTACCGACCAACAGTTCGGTGACCGCGGCCGCCAACACCGGGTCGGTAACCAGTTTGAACGGTTTCGGTCGAGATGCCCTTCCCGCGGCAGCCCGATGCGCCGACACCGCCCGATACCGGTTTCGTCCCCCGTTAGAAGCCACCTCCCGTGAAACCGTCGAAGGGCACCGACCCAAACCGGTGCTGATCATACGAAACGACCAGCCCTTCTCAATCCCGGCCCGTATCTCCTCGCGCTCCATCAAACAAAGCCTCGAACCTGGCATCCTTCGAACCTCCACCGTGTGGTTGCTGCAGTACACACCCGGCATAAAAGCCGGAATGTTGCAACCACCGGTGGAACCCACCGACCTTTCCCCCAT
>JBBEBV010000111.1:0-6006 GCA_040882165.1 Bacteroidota bacterium | reverse complement strand
TCGTTCACGAACAACAACCTGTATCTGGACGAATACCGTGTGGGCGGAGAGTTGGGCTTCAAGATCGAGGGTATCGAGCTCTTCGGTCGGGCGGGTGTGGGATTAACCCCCCAGGCTGAGTCGAAGGAGAACATCTTCGGAGAGTCGTTTGGAGCGGGATTGAAATGGGCCGGAACGGGAATCGGGATCACGGTGGATTATGCCTACCGGACGACCGAGTTCTTCGACGGTAACCAGGTCATCTCCCTCAAGTTCGGGTTCTAAGAGAAGCAGTAAGAAGTAAAAAGTAGAAAGTAATAAGTATCAGGAAGGCGGCGATGAAAATCGTCGCCTTCTTTTTTTGTTCAAGAATTCAGTAAGTGAATGTGTGTCTTTGTGCCCCTGCCTGCCGGCACCTGTCTACCGACAGGTAGAGGCAGGTTGGTGGCAAAGAAATGAGTGTTTTCAACAACCCGTTAGCGCATCTTGAAAGAAGGGCTGTTCTGCGGTGCCGAAATGGCAGGCGGAATGGCCCTTTTTCTTTATCCAGTGAAGGAGAAGCCCGCAGATTCCATTGGAAGAAAAGGGTTTTCTCTTTGACAAATATTCTTTAAACTCTTCCTCATCATTGCAAGCGACATCGTGTCCCGCACAGTTTGAACACACGTCGCCTGCCCATTTCTTCTGTTGGACCATGGCATACGGAGGAATCAGGAGCATGGGATTTAAACCGAAGAATCGATTCAAACTCAATTTTCTCCGTGCCTTCGTGTTCTTCGTGGCAGATTTTGTTCTTTTTCCTCAGCCAGTGAGGCTTCGGTATTGGCTGTTTTTATCCGTTTTTACATACTCCCTTTCTGCTCAGCAAACACCACAGTCTTCCAATTCGGATCTGGTCTATCAACAATCACTCGACCTCTCAGGCCGGCTCAATGTTCTGATGGTTTCCCTCCAGCCGGGCCATGAAGATCTGGCCACCCTAGCCTATTATCGTTTCGGGCGTGGAGCGAAGATCATGAGCGCGTATGTCACGAACGGAGAGGGGGGCGAAGGGGGGGTGACAAGCCTTCTGCCGAATGAACTTGCGGCGAAGCGACGGGAAGAGGCGTTCACGGTTATGCAGGCCCTGTCAGGGGACGCGTATTTCGTTGCCATGCCTGATATCCCGGCGGCCCGGGATACGGCGAAGGTCCGATCGCTCTGGCACCCGGACACGCTTCAGTGGAGGTTTGTCAAGATGTTGTTCGAGTTTAAGCCCGACCTCGTGATTGTGTGTCGAGATTGGGAAGCCAAGGGGGAGAGTCACCGATGGAATGCGATGGTCTCGGATCTGCTTGAGGCAGTGAAGATGATCGAGCCGGTCAAGTCTCCAACCGATCCATACCGTTTTGCCCCGGTCCCCCGTTGGCCGGTGGGACGCGTGGTCGTTGATGACGGCCGCTCCCAGGGAGCAAACGCTCCGGTTGAAACAGTGCATCAGCGAACCAGGAAGAGTTACAAAAAGATCGGGGAAGAGGCAGCCGCGCTGTATCGGTCCCACGGTCAACAGCGTTTGCTCTGGTCGCGGCAGAGCACGCCCTCGTTTCGCGTCCAGTATCCAGGCAGTCAACAGGTCACTCCGTTGGAACGGGGTCTGCCACCCCCCCTCTCCCCCCCTTTGCGTTCCATCGAGCGGCAGGTGCGCGCCCTGGCGGCCAAGGGGACCGGACAACCGGTACGGGGGCTTTCCGGGGCAGAGAAGCGGACGATGGTACGACAACTCGTAGCGGTGATGGATTCAATCGACCTTCGCCTCGCTCTGGTACATCAATTGAACGCGCCTGACCGACGTGCCCTCCTTCATTGGAAAACCGGCCTGGAAGACCTTCGATTGTCCCTGTTGGATGTCGCCGTCCATTATCGCTTCAAGGACACGGTAGTGACGGAACTTCAGCTTGCCTATTTGTCCATCGATTCCGTCACCGGCGTCCGCCCCGGAGGGAAGACCGAGATTTTCTTCCCGGGAATTGACCAGGGATGGATCGTCAACGAGAACATCGAAAAGAGAATTCCCTTTGAGCCGGGTCTTCAGCTCCGCCTTCTCTCACCGAGAACCATCGAGTATAATTTCCCGTTGCAGGAATTCGGACTTCTGCATCATACGTATGGCAAGCCGTTGATGTTCTTTGTTATTCACCGGGGGAAGACAAAAGAAGAGAGCTTTATCAGCCGGACAATACTGAACATGTTCTACGCCCCGCGGTTCACCACGGAGGTGTTAACGCCGCTCGTGAGTGCGGTGGAAGGAGAGCCGGTGGCAGTCCGTCTCACCAATAACTCACGCGACGGAGTAAGGGATACGCTGGTGGTCCGGGACTCCATCCTGGTGTCCAACCCTGTCCCGTTCCGGCTCAGTGAAAAAGGATCGAGCCAGACCGACACATTGTTCCTTGCCTGGAAGGGAGAACTTGAACCAGGTACGTACGTGTTCCCGATTCGTATCGGTCGTGAGCGGGTTGCACAGTTTGCGGCAAGGAAATTCGATGTGGCGGTCGACTCATCGAAGCGGGTCGGATTCATTCCGGGCGTCGAAAACAGTCCGACGGCGCAGACACTGCGCCGCCTCGGTCTTCGATTTACCGAGCTTCTTTGGGAGCCGGATTTCGAGATCCGCCGTTCGGAGTTCGATGTCCTGATCATCGACCGCCGTGCCCTGACCAGTCGTCCCTGGCTGCGGAGAAAGAAAGACGCCCTGCGATCCTTCGCTGAACAGGGGGGGCATGTCCTTATCCTTTCTCAGGATGAGGAACTATGGAATGAGAACCCTCTCCTGGAAGGGATGCGTCTGAAACGTACTCTCGCACTTGATGAAGAAATCCCGCTGGAATGGGCCGCAGGCCATACAGCTCTTTCCAGACCGAACGCGCTCAACGAGGAAGATTGGTCCAATTGGATCTATGAGCGGGCCTTGAACAACGTGGATACTGCAGGAGTGGAAGGGGCTTCGGTCCTCCTGAGCGTACGCGAGCAGGGGCTGCCCTTGATCCTCACAAAGCGGGTTGGAGCGGGAAAGATGACGTACGTCGATTGCTCTCTCCATCATCAGTTTCTCAATATCCATGCAGGGGCTTTCAGGCTCCTTGCGAACCTCATTGCATATTGATATATTGGCCCAAAAAGGAAGGGAAGATTTATGAAACGATTGGTAGTGTGTGCGGCGCTGTTGGCTTTGATGGCCGGTTCTGCTGATGCCCAGAGGATCGTGCCGACCACCTCCTTTGTGTTGAATCTCGACTATGCTCAGTTCCGGAATGACGACCAGAGCAGCTATCTGGAAATCTACTACGGATTTTACGCACGCCTCCTGACTTATGAAAAAACGGAGGAGGGCTACCTGGGTATCGTCAGGCTCAACACGCGCATCAAGAACAATGCTACAGGGGAGTATATTGTCAACGATGTTTCCCCCCTTTCGGTCAGTATCAAGGATACCAGCGACCCTTCGTACGGTGCATCGCGGGTGGCGCAGGTCGGGTATGCACTTCCCTTCGGCGAGTACACGCTTGAGGTGACAGCAGTCGATTCCATCGATGTCTCGCGGCGGGATGGGATGGTCCTTCCGGTGACGTTGAAGTCTTTCAGCGGTGAAGCGCTGACGAGCGACATCCAGTTGTGCACGAATATCAAGAACTCGGAGAACAAGCTCGATCCGTTTTTCAAGAATTCTCTTGAAGTAACACCCAATCCCACCCTTGTGTTCGGCGTGACATCGCATCCCATGGTGTTCAACTACTCCGAGTTCTATAACCTGAACCTGGAGGATACCTATACCGTGAAGAGCCAGGTCATCGCTCAGGATGGCAAGGTCATGAAAGAGACGAGCAAGCAGCGGAAGTTCGGTGTCCGGCATGCCGTTGAGGCGGGGATGACCAATGTGACCGCCATCCAATCCGGACGGTACCGGTTGCGCCTGGTGCTTGCCGATGCGGAGGGAAATACCCGGAGCCAGACCGAAAAGGTCTTTTACATTTACAACCCGCACATTGAGATTGCCCAGCCGGCTGCGGCTTCCGTCAAGGCCAGCGAGCTCGCAGGTCTGACTGCCGATGAGCTTGCCGATGAGTTCCGGAAAGCACAATACGTGGCAACCGACCAGGAGATGAAGACATTCAGTCAGATTACGAGCGAGGAAGGGCGGCGCGAATTCCTGGCAAAGTTCTGGGCTGACGTCGAACCGGGTCGGCTCGGTCGGCTCCCGATTACAAGGATGGCTTACCTGCACCGGATTACCGTCGCGAACCAGCGCTACACTGCTATGGGTAGGGAGGGGTGGAGGTCCGACCGTGGTCGCATCCTGGTCCTCTACGCCGAACCAGACGAGATCGAGCGCGTTCCGAGCAGTGATCAGAGCAAGCCGTACGAGATCTGGCATTTCTACGCAATCGAGAACGGGGTCGACTTTGTGTTTGTCGATCGATCCGGTTTTGGCGATTACATCCTGGTCCATTCAACGAAGCGGGGTGAGCTCCGGGATGATTCATGGCAACGCTACCTGCAATAGCATCCGTGTGGGTCCTCGGGGCCGGCTTGGCCGTTGGCGGTGTACCGGACACGGTTCTCGTGGAGGAAGCGACTGTGGGCTCCTTCCATCATGCCACACGATTCGTGATCAGTCCGCAAGGTGGCTTCTACGTTGTTGACGTGGAAAATAATTCCCTTGTCTTCATCGACGGGAAGACTTCCAGGGTCACGACCATCGGCGGATATGGGTGGAGCCCGGGATCCTTCGACCGACCAACTTCGGTTTCGACGGACGGCCTGAATGTGTATGTGACTGATGAGGCCAACCACCGTGTCCAGCGCTTCGACCGAAACCTCAACTTCATCTCCTCCCTCTCCACGCGTGATACCAGTGTGGTATCCGCCCGGTTTGGATTCCCGGCGGGGGCCGCCCTTTCGCGTCAGGGGGACCTCTTCATTCTCGATGCGGAAAACATGCGGGTGGTGAAGTTCAACGCCCGGTCGCAATTTGAACGCTCGTTTGGCGGGATTGACCAGGAGCGGGGAAGGATACGCCAGCCGGTCAAGATTGTCGTCGCCCCGTCCGACCGGGTCTTTGTGCTGGAACCGGACCGCGTCCTGGAATACGATTTTGTCGGGAACCATATCAGAACCGCGGGGGAAGGGATTCTCCGCGGTGCGGTCGGCCTGGATGTTACAGACAACACCCTCCTTGTAGCGACTGCGGACACGCTGCATTGGTTTACCCTTTCCGGCCACTTCAGGCACAGTACCCCGGTGCGTTTTATCATTTCAAGCATTCCTCTTACCCCGGTTCAGGACGTAATTGTTACCAGAGATCGTTTCTATATCTTAGGGAGGGAAAGGGTGCATGTGTTCCGGATGATGGGGGAGGGGAGATAACCTCCCCCGGTAACCTTCGTTGAAGTGCCGCGGCACTTGCGCTTGTTTGAGCCCGTGGCTTGCTTGACATTGGGACCCTTTTCGTCTAATTTCTAAACCGTCTGTAACTATCTTTTCACTGTGTTTTTGAGGGAGGTAATGGTATGGCATCACGGAGCATTAACAAAGCGATCCTGATCGGCAACCTGGGGAAGGACCCCGAGCTTCGTTACACGAGTGCCGGTGTCGCAGTGGCAACGTTCAGCGTTGCGACCAACGAAAGCTGGAAGGACCAGGATGGAAATGTGCAGGAGCGGACACAGTGGCATAATATTGTTGCGTGGCGGAAGCTGGCCGAGATCTGCTCAGAATATCTCAAAAAGGGGAGCAAGCTCTACCTGGAGGGGCGAATCCAATACCGTAATTACGACGACAAAAACGGCGTGAAACGGTACGTGACGGAGATTGTGCTTGACCAGATGGTCATGCTGGATAGTCGGGGCGCTGGCGCCTCTTCTGCTTCCGCTTCGGAGGCGGATGCACCCCCCTCGGCAGAGGAACCTGCGGGAGGCAAGGCGGACGACCTGCCGTTCTAGGAGTCTGTCCGGGAATTCAATTTTCGATTATCTAACGTCGTCTGGTGAT
>JBBEBV010000110.1:25013-36458 GCA_040882165.1 Bacteroidota bacterium | reverse complement strand
CGGCGGCGCGATTTAGGCTCTGTAATGTTTACATATAATACATATTATGTAAAGTCACAAAACAGGCGGAAAACGAAAAGCAACTGTATGCAAGAATCGCCAGGAACCTACTCCCCCATTCTCTTCGGTATGGCATCTTCATAGACCTTTTCAGCCAGTTCAATTCCTACATTGATGTAGCCCTTAATCTCAAGTTCCGGCTTCTCCTGAACTTTTCCGATACTAGTGACTGACACACGACGCTTTTTGGCAATCTTGTTAACTTCAACCAGCCTGCCTGGCTTTGCCGAGATGATTATCCTGGACTGATCCTCCCCAAAGAGTAAAAAGTCTGGTCGAAGGCTTCCTGTCTCGAGAGAAATCTGTGCCCCAACCGGACCCGCACCATTGAAACAACATTCGGCCAGAGCGACCGCGATCCCCCCCTCGGAACAATCGTGAGCCGACTCAACCAACTCCCGCCTGATCAACTCCAAACATGTCAGTTGAAGGCTCTTCTCAAATTCCAAATTCAAATTGGGAGCATCTCCGGTAACCTGGCCGGTCATCAGATAGAGATATTCTGATCCGCCAATCTCTCCACGCATTTCCCCCAACAGAATGATCTCATCACCAGCGTTACGGAAGGAAGCCCCCGTAATATGTGCAGGATCATCAATCAGGCCCAGCATACCAATGACTGGTGTGGGATAGACCGCGGCTTCTGGACTCTCATTGTAGAAGCTCACGTTTCCCCCAGTCACTGGAGTCCCCAGCTTTCGACACGCATCACCAATTCCCTCGACAGCCTCTTTAAACTGCCAGTACACTTCCGGGTCATAAGGATTGCCGAAGTTAAGGCAGTTTGTGATCGCCAGGGGCTCAGCTCCTGTACAGACAACGTTTCTAGCCGACTCAGCTACTGCAATTTGTCCACCTCTGCGCGGGTTGAGATAGACATACCGAGCATTGCAGTCGGTTTTGATGGATAGAGATTTCGTGGTCCCTTTGATCCTGACAACTGCCGCATCACCGCCCGTTGAAACACTATTGGTCCTGACCATTGAGTCGTACTGGCGGTACACCCATCGCTTGCTTGCGATATTTGGGCTTTGCAGGAGATCCATAAGAACCTTGTTGTAATCACCTGGCTCTGGCAATGATCCCGGGATAAAAGCACGGGACTGTTTGAGGTACTCCGGTTCTTTTGTTTCCCTAAAATAAACTGGAGCTCCTTCTCCAAGCACGAGTGAACCAGGCGGGACCTCAGCCTTTAACACTCCCTCATGCATCACCCTTACAAGATTACTGGCATTTACCCTTCCTATGGTGACGGCATGTAAGTCCCACTTGTCAAATATCTTATTGATCGCTCTCTCATGCTCAGGCTTAACAACCAAGAGCATTCTCTCCTGTGACTCTGACAACATGATTTCGTATGCCGTCATTCCCTCTTCCCGCAAAGGAACCTGATCCAGGTTGAGAGTCATTCCGGACGAGCTTTTTGCACTCATCTCGGTGCTGGAGCAGGTAATACCCGCAGCTCCCATGTCCTGGATCCCGACAATCAGTCCCGCACGAATTGCCTCCAGCGTGGCTTCAAGGAGTAACTTCTCCGTAAACGGGTCACCTACCTGCACTGATGGCCTCTTAGACTCCGACTCCTCAGAAATCTCCTCAGAGGCAAATGTTGCACCATGGATGCCGTCGCGCCCCGTTGAGGATCCTACGATCATGACAAGGTTACCCTCCCCTGTTGAGATTGCCTTGGCGACGAAATCGTGTTCGACTATGCCAACCGACATGGCGTTCACGAGTGGATTTGCTGTATAGCACTTGTCGAAGTAGACTTCGCCGGCGACGGTTGGGACTCCAAAGCTATTGCCGTAATCCCCAATGCCCTTTACAACGTTCTTGAACAGATATCGAACGCGTTCATCACTAAGTTCACCAAATCTCAATGAATTAAGCGAAGCAATAGGGCGTGCTCCCATGGTAAAAATGTCACGCATAATACCCCCAACCCCTGTCGCAGCCCCTTGGTATGGCTCTACAGCTGAAGGGTGGTTGTGGCTTTCAATCTTGAACGCAACAGCTAACCCATCACCGATATCGACAAGTCCGGCATTCTCCTCCCCGGCACCGACAAGGAGTCGGGGTCCCGACCTGGGAAGGGTCTTCAGCAATGCGATCGAGTTCTTATAGCTGCAGTGCTCACTCCACATGACGCTATAGATGCCGAGTTCCGTGTACGTCGGAGTGCGGCCGAGCGTCTTTGTAATCTGGCCATACTCTTCATCGGTCAGACCATGTTCACGCGCTAATTTTGAACTTACTTCCGGTTCTGTCGTGCTGGTATCTGAATTCATGGCAGGTTGTAAGTCTCGTTAGATAAGAATGTTAGCGGTTGTCATCTAATTATATGCTTGACAGTGTAACAAGCACCTCGCCCTTGTCGACGGTTTGTCTCAACTTCACGTGAATAGAGCCGACGATGGCCTTTGATGCGGATTTGATTTCATTCTCCATCTTCATGGCTTCCAGTATCACCAAACCCTGTCCTTCAGTTATCGTGTCCCCTTCGTGAACCTCGATTTTTGTAATTAGCCCGGGCATGGGAGCACGGACACTGATTGTCGATTTCGCAGAATGTGGTTTTTCGAGTACGGACTTAAGCAACAGCGATCGTTCGTCGTCGACTTTCACCTGGTGCGGCGTGCCGTTGACGAGGAGTGTCATGCCGCGCGTATCGCCGTTTTGATCTGTCCCGTGGTCGCCTTGTTGACGTGAGACTTCGTACACGGTCCCTTCAAAAATAACGGAAAAGACCCCTTCTGTCATCTGAACGGCGTCAACCACTACGGGCTTCCCGTTCACGGTGTGGTTTCCGGCGTCGTCTGTCGATACTTCGTGTTCCTGGTTGTCAACCGTTACGCGGTACTTCTTCTTCATTCCCTCATTCCCTCCCTTCGGAGAAGTTTCCAGCGGCTGAGGCCATCCCCTGCTTCCCTTGGAGGAATGATGGCTTGCTGCGTCGCGCGATCACGAAGAAAGACAGCGGCGAGGGCGGCCACAACCGACTCGTTTTGATCCCGTTCTTCCTGACGGAGGATATCCGGTGAATAGTGTCGCTCAACGAAATTCGTGTCAAACGCTCCTGAAAGAAATGCCGGATGCGTGAGGACGAACCGGCAAAAAGGGATCGTCGTTTCGACTCCCTCGATGCGGAACTCCCAAAGTGCCCTGTCCATGGCACGCACCGCCTCTTCTCGGGATGGACCGTAGCTTATGACTTTGGCGATGAGAGAGTCATAGTGCAATGATACCGTGTCCCCCTCCCTGTAGCCGTTCTCGACGCGGATTCTCCCCTCCGGCGGGGTATAGCGGGTCAACCTTCCGGAAGAAGGAAAGAACTGGTTCCGGGGATCCTCCGCACAAATCCGACATTCAACAGCATATCCCTCTCTTCGGATCTCTTCCTGCCGGTACGGCAGCGGATGTCCTTCCGCAATCCTTATTTGTTCCCGAACCATGTCTAACCCGGTCAAGGCCTCGGTCACAGGATGCTCGACCTGCAGACGCGTATTTACTTCCAGAAAATAGAACGCTTTGTTCCGGTCAACCAGGAATTCCATCGTCCCGGCGTTCACATACTGCGCGGCGCGTGCCAATCGTACAGCCGCTTCGTACAACCGTTCCCTTGTTTGATCGTCAAGGGCGGGAGAAGGACTTTCCTCAATCACTTTTTGATGACGCCGCTGGATCGAGCATTCGCGTTCACCGAGGTGAACGATGTTGCCGTGAACGTCAGCGAGGATCTGAACTTCGACATGTCGGGGTGCATCAATATATTGTTCGATATAGACTCGGTCATCATGGAAGGCTGTCTTTGCTTCGGAGCGCGCCATTTGTAGCGCGGAGGCCAGATCGGACTCTCCCCGGACAATGCGCATTCCCTTCCCCCCTCCCCCCGCTGCTGCTTTGATCATGATCGGATAGCCGACCTCCTTCGCGCACGTGAAAGCCTCTTGATCACCTTTCAATGCTTCAAGGCTTCCTTGAATGGTCGGGATCCCGAGCGTCCGCGCGAGCTTCCTGGCTGCGGTTTTATCTCCGAGAGTCCGGATGGCGGCGCCGCCGGGTCCAATGAATATCAATCCCTTCGATTGGACCAACTCGGCGAAACCGGGATTCTCCGAGACGAAACCATAGCCCGGATGGATCGCATCGGATCCGGTCTGCAGTGCAGCCTCGATGATTTTTTCCTGTTGCAGGTAGCTCTCTGATGGCGCGCTTCCCCCAAGTCGGTATGCTTCATCCGCCAACCGGGCATGGAGCGCTGTCCGGTCTGCGTCTGAGAAGACGGCAACGGATCCAATCCCCATTTCCCGGCAGGTTCGGATAATCCGGACGGCAATCTCGCCCCTGTTGGCAATAAGTACTTTTCGAATGGTCTTCATCAGTCGGCCAGCTCCACAACGGTAACACCCGAGCCGCCCTCATTCCATTCACCCAGGCGGAACGACTTGACGTGAGGGTAGGTTTTGAGGAAGTCCGTGATCCGTTTTCGAAGGGCTCCTGTTCCTTTTCCGTGGATAATGTCCACTCTGTGGAGCCCTGAAAGAAGGGCATTATCGAGGAAGTGCTGCACGGTCGAAACGGCTTCATCACCCATCATGCCGCGCAGGTCCACCTCCGGTTTCCCTTCGGGAAGATATATTATACCATCCGAATGCACCGAAGTGGTACTGCGGCGGGCTTCCTTTCGAAGGTCCTTACTCTGAACTCTGAGTCTGGCGTTTCCCCAAAGCACGGTTGCCTGGGTTCCTTTCAACTCCACTACCTCCCCCACCTCCGATCCGTTGTGAAGTCTCACAGCATCGCCGACTCCGATGATCTCGTCTCGCTCGGGGGACTCCGGGGGTTTCTTCGAGAGAAGATCCCGGTGGAGACCGTCGAGTGCCTCGCGCGCGCTCCTTACCGTATTTTTCTCGGCCCCCGACTCACGAATTTCCTTCACGGATTGCTCTACCAAGGCTTTGGCCCCCCGGAGGATCTGTTCAGCCTCGGCCACCGCCTGGTTTCGGATCGTTTTCAATTCCTTTTGGAGGGATGCAACCTTTTGCTCGTACGATTGGACAAGGGAATTCAACCGGTCCCGCTCGGCGGAGACCTCCTTGATTTGCCGTTGGTAAGTCTGTGATTGACGCTCGAGATCGATCAGAAGCTCTTCCAAACGTACTTTGTCGTCCCCGACGAGCGTACGCGCCCCGGCAATGATCGATAGAGGAAGGCCGAGTCGCGACGCAAGCCCCAGGGCATAGCTGCTGCCCGGAACTCCCGGCCGAAACCGATAGGTGGGTTGAAGGGTTGCCTGGTCGAACTCCATCGAGGCGTTTGAGATGTTGGGTGTCTGATGCGCAAACGCCTTTAACATGCCATGGTGCGTGGTGGCGATGGTCAGACATCCGCGGCGGGTAAGATCGTCCAGGATCGCGGCGGCGAGGGCTCCCCCTTCTGCAGGATCGGTGCCGGCGCCAATCTCATCGATCAGGGCCAGACTGTTGGCATCGGCATTGTCCAGGAGCAGTTTCATATGGACGAGATGAGAGCTGAAGGAGCTGAGGTCGTTCTCGATCGATTGATCGTCACCGATGTCGACAAACATTCTCTGAAATATGCACAGTTCCGTTTCCGGCGAGGCGGGAATATGAAGGCCGGCCTGAGCACAGAGGGAAAGCAACCCAACGGTTTTCATTGCAACGCTCTTTCCCCCTGCATTCGGTCCCGTAATGAGCAGCGTGCGGGTTTCTCCACCGAACGAAAGGTCGAGTGGAACAACCTCTTCCCTTCGGTGTCTCTGCAACAAGACGGGGTGGCGCGCCTGCACGAGCCGGAGCCTCCTCTCCTCCGTGAGCGCCGGAGCGGAGCCCATGGTTTCGATAGAGTATTTTGCCTTTGCAGCGATCAGATCGAGAAGGGAGAGGACGGAGAGCGTCTGCTCCAACGGAGCGGCAATATCCCGGACCTGGTCCGTGAGCATCGTGAGAATGCGCGCTATCTCCCGCTGTTCATGCAACTGGAGCTCTCGCAACGTGTTGTTCAGGTCGAGTGTCTCGGCCGGCTCGATGAACACGGTGGCCCCGCTGGCCGAGCTGGAATGAATAAATCCGGGAACGTGGTTCTTATGTTCGGCCTTGACGGGAATGACCATGCGACCGTCGCGTGTGGTGACGATTTCTTCCTGTGCCATGTCCATCTCGGAAACTCTTTTGAGAATGGTCGCAAGATGCTTCCGCAGACTGATGGCGGTCGACACCATATCTTGACGAATGCGTTTCAGATCCTTGCTTGCCCCATCCTTGACGGAACCCTCTTCTTCAAGGCACTCGTAAATGTTAAACTCAACGACCCTGTCATAAAACAAATCCCCCGCGAGCAGGGCGAGTTGTGGTGCAGAATCACGGCGCTTGCTGAAAAACGCCGAAAGTGTCCGCGCGACCATCAACGTGGATGCGATGGCGATCAGTTCCGTCGTACTCAGGAAATGGTTGGTGATTGTCGATTTCTTAAGCGCAGCGAGTACGTCCTTGATACCATCGAGCGGAAGCGTCCCCTCTCCTATCAGCAGGGCCTTGGCTTCGGAGACCCGTTCGAGTTCGAGGCGGATGGCGGGGATGTCTGTCAGGGGCCGGATTTGTCGAACCAGGGTCCTGGCTGGTTCGGAGGAGACAAGTTGGCTGAGTCGATCGAGGATCTTGTGGAATTCAAGTTTTTCGAGGGCAGAAGCAAAATCATTCATCGAATCAAAGGGTACGGATTATTGTGGTCTTTTCAGCGCCCGGGTGGCCGAGTCGAAGGCCGCGTTGGAGCTTTTGACGTTCTTTTCAACCTGTCGGAGAAACCGTTCATCCTCGGACATGTCGTCCAGAGACGTGTCTTCCTGGGACGTTTCACCCTTCGGTTTCCAGGATTCCGGCGTCGTCAGTTCTTTGAGTGATTTCTGAGCGTCGGGCATGGCCGTGGCGGCAATATCGGTGATGCGCGGCGCGATTCCGATGAGGAGCGTGTAGAGTCGCGATTCCCGTACGAGCTTGCGGTTGGGAATTCCCTGCAGGGAGAACATCACCAGAATAACACTGATAATCAGCATTCCTTCGAAGAGTCCCAACCCCGACCCGATGATGCGGTCGGCAATGCCGCCAACCTTGTACCCTTTGGCCAGGAGGCGGTACAACAGGGATTGGACCAACACGATGCCAATGAAAATAAAGTAGTATGCCTGAGCCGGCGCATCCGCCGGGTCGACGGCGAATTCCCTGCGCAGGACTTTGGCAAGATCCTGCTGAAAATACTGTGCCGCAAACATGGCGCCGATAACACAAACAATGGCGACGAGTTTCCGGAACATGCCGTCGCGAAATCCCAGTGCGGCGAACACGATCAATGGCAGCAAAAACAGAAAGTCGAGAGTCATCTCTTATCCTTCCAGTTTGCTTTTCACGAGTTCCTGTACGATCTTCCCATCTATTCTTCCTTTGAGTTCCTTCATCGCAAGGGGCATGACCTTCCCGAAATCCTGGGGTGAGGAGGCTCCTGTCGCGCGGATGATGGATTCCACGGCTTTCTCAGCCTCTTCCCTCGTCAACGGGGCCGGGAGATAGGAAGAGATAATCTTCAATTCTTCCTGTTCCTGCCGGGCCAATTCGTTTCGACCGGCCTTTTCGTAGAGTTCAATGGCTTCCTTGCGCTTTTTCATCGCCGCCATCAGGACGGAGAGTTCGTCGTCGGTCGTGATGGGTTTGTCCGACCCGCGCTTGGTCAGTTCAATGATCTGTGCGCGGATGGTGCGGAGGGTTTCCAGCCTAAGTTTTTCCCCGGACTTCATGGCTACCTTCATGTCCGCGCTGATTTGTTCCGTCAGTGTCATGGTTTCCCCGTTCCTTGCTAAAAAGCAAAAGGCAATCTCGCCGTTCCCGGGGAGATTGCCTTGGCATCACAGTGCTCAAATACCGTAATCAAGTTACAGTGTCTGCAACGCAGAATAGTTGATGCGGAGTGCATCACCCTTTCGGAGTTGTTGCTGGATATCGGTGACGATCCCCATCTTCGATCCCGCGTCGATGCGCAACGACATGATGACATTGGGTATTTGTTGGCGCTTTAACCCGGCGATAGTTTGGATTTCCGGGACCAGAACGAGGTTGTCGTCAATCTGCACGCGCCCATCGTTGCCGACCCAAATATAGGTGACCAAACGCTTGTTGTCGATCTTTTCGATCTGCGTGGCGGACGGAAGCGAGTACTTGACTTTGACGTCAAACTCACGCAGCACCGTGCTCACCATGAAGAAGATTAAAAGCATAAAAATAATGTCGGGCAACGAGGCCGTCGGAATGTTTTGTTTCGTTGCTGCCTGTTTCTTCTTAAACTTTGACATGGTTGTTATCGGGTTATTTCGGGTTCGGCAAGGGAGATGCGTTGAGGCACAAGTTCGCGGATCTCCTGAAGCTGTTCACGCGTCAATCGATCCAACGACAGACTGAACTTTGCAAGGGACGCTTCTTCCCGCAGGCTCGCATACGCTTCCTTCACCTGGTCGAGCGTTGCAATGTAAATGCGGTAGGGTGTGTCACGGTCCACCTTCACCGAAAGGATCAGCTTGTCATTGGCCTTGAGCTTGTTTTTCACGATCTCGTTGATTTGAGGTACCGAGGTCAGTTCTTCGTCGAGGAGAACATCGCCCGCGGCATTGACGAGAATCTTCAGAATATTCTCCGACTTGATCTTCACCTGCTCGGCATCGTCTACAGGAGGAGGTAGCGTCAGGCCGATACCCGTGTCGACGTCAATCGTCGTGGTCACGAGGAAGAACAGAAGGAGAAGAAAGGAGATGTCCGCCATGGAACTGGTCGGGATCTCCACGTCTCGGCTTGCTTTTTTGCGCAACATAGAGTGTGGTTCTCGTGAAGGTGTTGGTTATTTTTTAGCGCCCAGTCCAGCGGTAACTTTTTTGCCGGACTTGAGCAGAACCAGCGAGTCGATCAGCTCAATGGAGCTCTCTTCCATGTCGATCACCAAGCGATCTACCCGGGAAACGAAGTAGTTGTAAAACACCTGCATGATCATGGCCGCCACCAGGCCGAACAGAGTCGTCAACAAGGCGACGGAAATACCGCCGGCGACGATTTCCGGGGAAATATTCTTCGCTTCCTTGATGGCGTCGAATGCTTCGATCATGCCTTGTACCGTTCCAGTGAATCCCAGCATAGGGGCAAGCGAGATGCAGAGTGAAATCCAGACAAGACCTTTCTCAAGGAAGGCCATTTCGATGCCACCATAACTGATGATTGCTTTTTCTGCCGCCTCGATTCCATCTTCGGCACGCAGGAGCCCCGCCTGGAAGACGCTGGCGATCGAACCGCGATTTTGGGCACAGACCTCAAGTGCCTTTTGTACGCCCCCTTCGTCCAGCGCTTTCTTGACCGAAAGGAGGAATTTCTTGGTGTTCACGGATGCGCGTTGGAGAGTCCACAACCTTTCAATACAAAACGCCAGTCCGATGATAAGCGTGAGAAGAATGGGATGCATGAAGCCCCCACCATCGACATACTTTGATTGCAACCAGTTCAGCATACCGGCATCCTGCCCGGCCGCTTGGTAGAAAAAGGCCACAAGGCTCGAACTGTCCATTAACATTCCTCCTGAAGATAGGTAATTGAGAGCGTTTGGTGACAAACAGTGCTGAAAAGTATATCAAAAGATGGAGAAAAAGTCAACATATATTCTTTTAACGGACCGTTATCAAACACCGCCGTATGCCTTGAAAGTTGTTCCAGTAATAGCACCGGCAGAGGGCGAACAGAGATAGACGATCAGATCGGCAATCTCCCCGGGCTTAACCCAGTTGCTTTCCTCTCCTCCCTTTGCCCAGGCAAGATTGGCAGGCGTAAGAATGGTGCTCGGCGCAATGGCATTAATCGTAATGCCTGTTCCCTTCTGCTCCTGTGCGACGATATCCGTTAAAAGGGAGACGCCCGCCTTTGAAACGGCATAGGGAATCTTCCCGGGAGTGGGACTCAGACCCACCATGGCGGAGATATTGATGATCCGACCATACGATTGACCTTTCATGCGTCGCAGAGCTTCACGGGTGGAAAGAAAGGTGGACTTCAGGTTGACATCCATCATCGAATCCCACTCCTTCAACGCCACGTCGACGAGCGGCTTTGCGCCGAGGAATCCACCAACGGTATTGACGACGATATCAACCCCGGAAAACTTACGCAGGACGGCGTCGTACAATGCAACAATATCAGATTCCTTTGTCACGTCTGCTTTGACGGGAACAATCCGGGGCTCAAGCCGCCCCTCATTCCCCGCCGATTCGTTGTGTGTCAGAAACGAAACCACCACGTGCGCCCCTTCCTCCGCAAGGCGTTGCGCCACGACGGAACCGAGGGCACCTCTTCCCCCCGTCACCAGGGCCACCTTCTCATGAAGAACCATAGCCTCACCTTATGAATGTACTGAAATGAGAGACCGGAATTTCCCCAACAACCAAACCGCGAGAAAAAACAAGGTCGCCACTGCAACAGATGAAGCTCCCGGTGGCACATCATACCGGAACGCCGTAAAGAGACCACCGATCGGGGCCAAGAGTCCGATCAATATGGAGAGAACAAACCGATGACTGTTCTTGTGCGACATGATCGAAGCGATCATGGGTGGGAGCAGGAGAAATCCCAGAACAAAGATGTCTCCGGCGCTGTGCACGGAGACGGCAATGATCAGGGCAATGGTTGCGTAGAATGTCAGTTTCGTCCAGCTCCATAACGGAGAGCTCGTCCCTTCCTTTGTCCCTGGCGGCGTTGCGAAGGAGGTTTTTTGCAGGACCGCATGCAGAAGGGTCAGGGAAGCACATCCCAGAACCACATAAAAGACGGATGGCTTGACAAACCAGACGTATCCCTTCAGGACTGTTTCGATTTCAAAGTTTGCATCCTGCGTGCTACGGCTCATGGTGATCATGCGGACCATCAAAGCCAGCACGAAGATGAGCAGGAGGATTCGGTTTCTTGCCTCCCCCTCTGCTTTCCATGAGGCAAGGAACATCGCCGCCCCAAACGTCAGGAGCAATGAACTCTGGAGGCTGTCGGACGGCATCCAGCGGATGTACGAAACCGCGACCCCCGCCACCGCGATTTGTGAAAGTGAAATTCCGACAAGTGGGGTACTCTCCTTCTGCAGGAGGAAGCCGGCGTATGCGCACATGGCACCGCAGATCATTCCGGCCAGGAGCGTGAGCGGGAAGTCCTTGATGAGCGTCGCGACAATTTCTGAAGCCGGCAAGCGAATGTTCCTTAGAGACAAGATTCTGTGGGGCGGAAAAATAACGAAAGGGAGATGGAGAAGCAAGAAGTGATGTCCCGGGGATTTTCATCGAGGATGTCACATAGCGGCGTG
>JBBEBV010000110.1:12259-24913 GCA_040882165.1 Bacteroidota bacterium | reverse complement strand
TGAACGGTCTTCCTCCTTCGGCAGGCTTAACGTAATTTGTTGACGATCCACGAAACCAGCAGGAGGATGAAGGCCGTAGCGACGGTCGTGGGTCCGGCAGGGAAATCGAGGATGAAGGCCAGATAAAGTCCCAGGAACGGAGGGACCGCGCCAAAAGTGACTGAGAGGAGAAAGACATTACGTACCTTCCGGGCTATGAGCATGGCCGATACAGCGGGGATGACGAGGAACCCGAAGACAAAAACGTCGCCGACGATGCGGGTGGCAACAGAGACGGCGATGCCGACGGTAAGGTAAAAAAAGAGCTCCCACCAACGGGAAGGAAATCCCTGTGTCGACGCGGTTTCTGCATCAAAGGAGACAAAAATAAACCCTTTGAAGAAAAGGAGATGGAGAGCCATGATCACCAAGAACACTCCCAGCAAGAGATAAAACTGGCTTGCGGTAATGAACAGGATATCTCCCTTCAGGATGGCCTCGATTTCCGAAACCTCTGCTGCAGGGCTGCTCTGAATCATCAGAATGCGCAGAGCGATTGCTACGACGTAACTCGCCCCGAGCACGCTGTCCTGAGGAATGACCTTGCTTCGTAGTAATTGGGCAAAGAGTATTGTTGCGGCGAGGGTGAAGGCCATGGACCCGAAAAGCGGCTCCACCTCGATCAAGGGCAGATGCGAAAAAGCTATTCCAGCGACTGCGACCTGCGTCAATGTTGCGCCGACAAACACGACCCTCTTGGAAACGACATAGACCCCGAGGTATGCGCAAAGCATGCCTGCCACGATGCTGCCGAACAGCGCATAAGGAAATTCCGTCAGAATAGTCTTCACTATTTCAAAGTCAGACATTGCGGGGCCCTGCGAGAATGATCTTATTCCCGAGAAAGTCACCGATGCTCACGGGGACATTGTACAATTTCGAGAGGTTCTCTTCCGTCAATATTTCATCCACGGTTCCCACCTGGAACAATCCCTGCTCCACAAGAATCAGCTTCTTGACAGAAGTTGCAACGTCGCTGAGGAGGTGGCTGACCATGATCACGGTTAATCCATCCAGAGAATGCAGGCGCCGGATCAGTTCCATGATGGCCGAGCGAGAGGCCAGGTCCATTCCGTTCGTCGGCTCGTCGAGGATCAAAACGTCGGGTTCCGACGCCAGGGCACGGGCGATCAACGTCCGCTGTTTTTGTCCGCCGGAGAGTTCCTTGAACGATATGTCCATGATATCCTCGATATCGACATGGTTCAAGGCCAGGCGGACTTTCTTCCTGTCCTCTTCCGAAGGAAGTTTCACGGCTCCCAATTTCCCGAACCGGCCCATCATGACAACATCATGGACGGTGAAAGGCATCATCTGATCAATGGAGTCCCTTTGAGGGACGTACCCCACACGGAAAGGACCGTTGTTGCCCCCCCCAAGGACGATCTCTCCCCGCAGAGGCCGAAGGATTCCCAGTATTGCGCGGAGCAACGTGGTCTTGCCGGATCCATTCGGACCGACGATCCCGACAAAATCTCCGGCATAAATGGAAAACGAAATCCCGGAGAGGATCTTTTTTTTCCCGTATCCGAGATCAACGGAACGGGCTTCGATAAGCAGGGGTGTGGACGTGAGGTTCATGAGTCGGTATTGCCGGGTTATTGTAATGCCGTGGCGAGCAACCGGACGTTGTGGTCCATCAACCGGATATAGTCGTCAGTGCCCTCCAATCCCCCCACCGATGTGGAGAGACGAACAACCGTTGCCCCCGTTGTTTCCGCAATTTGGCGCGGCGTATTATCTTCATAATATTGCTCGAGCCCGATGACTTTCACACCCGCCTGGCGCATGAGGTTGATCAGCTCGGTGGAGTGTGACGGAGTCGGCGGTATGCCGGGTTTCGGTTCAACATACCCGACAATGTGAAGTCCGAACCGCTCGGCGAAATAGCTGAAACTGGAATGATAGGTCACAAGCTTTTTTCCCCTGAGGGGGGCCATGATGGTTTTCCACTGGCCGATTTTCTGAGCGAGCCGCTCCAGATAGGAATCCATGTTGGATTGGAAATATTCCTGATCGTGGGGGGAAAGTTTTGTCAGGCCCTCACAAATTCCCTGAAGAACGAATCTGATGTTTTCAGGATCAAGCCAATAGTGAGGGTTGCCGAACGGATGGACATCCCCCGCGCTGGCGTCAAGTTTAGTGCCAGGCACCTCCATTTTATGAACGTACTTGGAGCAATCGATGACCAACAGGTTCGCATTGCGCGAGCCATCAATGATCTGGGGAGCCCATAATTCCAGTTGCATGCCGATGATGACAAAAGCCTGGGCGGATTTTAACTTCATCATATAACTTGGTTTCACATCAATGTAATGTGGATTCTGAGACCCGCGTACAAGATTGTCAACCTCAACCCGATCGCCACCGATCACCCGGGTGAACTCGGCAAGGTCGCTCAGGCTCGTGACAACCTTGAGTTTCGGTTGTCCCATGAGCGCCAGGGAAAGACAGGTGAGGAGGAAGAGCAAAAGACCTTTTTTCATACTCCGTGATTCCTTATTGGATCAAAGTTTCGTGAGCACATTAGAACGGGTGCGCCTTGTGTGGGCCCATGGAGAAAATGAACTGCAAAGCGATGGAGTTGACAGATCGGTTCTCGCCTCCCGGTGTTTTCAGGCTCGTATGCTGGTATTGGAGGCGGAACGCGGTGGTCTCCTCCACCGGGTAAAACCCCAAAAAGATCGCAAAGCCGCTCGCTTTGTCGTCCTTGCTGTAAGGGGATTCAGACCAATCGTATCTCCCGCCGAGAGTAAAGATCTTGCGAAATTGGTAATCGGTGAACAGATAGAAGCCGGACGTTGTGATCTCTTCGGGAGTTAGCTCGGGGCCGGAAGAGGCGGTTCGGCTGTTGAGCAGCCCCTCCCCCTGGAGGACGAGCGACGTGTACGCATCGGGCTTCCATTTGTACTTGAAATCAAGATTCACGTAGAAGAACCGGCGCCCTTCAAGAGGGTCATGGATCCCCGTCAGGCCGCTCAGGCCAACCTCGAGGTCGCTATTCGTGCCGACCGGAAAGAAAGACATCAGCCGTGCAGAGTTGGCGTACGAAAGCTCCTCTTCAGAACTCTCCATTCCTGGACCACCCGCGATCGAGTGTCCCTGGAGAATATCAAGAGTGAGCCGAGTGTAAAGATCACCTGTCGGGATCAGGAAGCTTGCTGAAAGTCCGAGATCGTTCAACCCTTCGTCTCCCAGGAACCGTTCGAGACTCAAGGGCTTCGAAAGAAAAGGCCAGGCGTGTGGGTGAAGCATGTTGAGTTTGCCGAATTCGGCAAGGTATTTCCCGAATCGGATGTTCATATCGAGCGGAAGCCCTCGAAGGAACGTTGCATAGGCTTCTTCTATTTCGACCGGTTCGTCTTCGAACCCTGGCTTCGCAAGGAAGATATCCGCCCGCGCGTAAGGGTTCAAGTACGCCTGGATTGCGAGTTCAAATTCTTCGAGGGAGAATGCGGGATTGCTGAAGGAGCGGTCATCCGGCAGATTCGCCCCGTCGTTCGTTTCGATTCGGAACCTGGGGATGACGCTGATGTCCGGGTTGAGTGGGGATTGACCGAATGTGAAAGTCGAATGACCACCCACTGCGATGATGGTGAATACCATTCTCATAAACTTCATGGGAAAAGTTTCCTTTTTTTGATGTAAGTATGAGGTCTCGTCCTGCCTGAATTGTCGCCTCCTGTGCTTTATCGAAAGCACAAAAGAGCGCCGGCATGTTTGGTTTTTGGAAAGCAGGAATGGCGGGTTGGAACCGTGATCCGGTCCAGCCGCATGAGAGCACTTAACTTACAGGAAACGGAGGTCCACGCAGGGGAACGCAGAGAGAATACCGGGACGATCGGTCAGGAGAGGTGAACTGAATGAGCGGGGATACGGCATGGCTTTGGGGGATTGCAGAACAAACCGCCAGTATTCCAAAAAACGTCAAACCGCGCTGACAGAGAGTGCAACGGTCGGTAGAGTCGAGGGAGTTGTGCGATTCGGAAGGGCAGCATGAATCGGTCTCGAGTTGTTCTGCTGCATTCCAGTGCATGCCCAGGAAATGGCCGTGGTCAGCCTGGAGCACAACCGGCATGCCAAGGTGCAGGGCCAGCAGGAAGAAGGAGAAGGATTGGTTGACGCGATTCATTATTTTGAAATGTAGCAAGGCATTCTCAGAAATGCAAATTGTTTAACGAAGCCATCCCCTATTTAGTTCCCTGCTCCGCTTTTTCAGAGATCATGATTGCTTTATTGCATTTCACTGCACAAAGCAGTAATTTTTTCCCATCACAAACGGAGGAATTTATGGCCGGACGATTGGTCATCACAACGCTCTTCCTTCTTATTCTCATTTCCTCTTCAGGGGTGGCTCAGAATGCTCCTCTGCTCCAGGTTGGGGATCGGGCACCGGACTTTGCGGTCCCCTATGCCACTCGGGATTCGATAGCACGAACCCCCCTGCATCTCGCTTCGTATCTGGGAAAATCCAATATTGTGCTCGCGTTTTATCCGGCCGACTGGAGCGGCGGGTGCACGAAGGAAGTCTGCACCATGCGGGATGATTTCGGCAACATCCAGAACCTCAATGCCGATATTCTGGCAATCAGTGGTGACTATGTGTATTCCCATCATGAATGGGCAAAACATCACAATCTCCCCTTCAAACTCCTCAGTGATCACAGCCACGAAGTCGCCAAAGCCTATCACAGTTATAACGAAAAGAGCTTGATGAACAAGCGAACCGTAATCGTGATTGAGACGCGGGGAACCATAGCCTACATGGATCTTGAGTACAGCGTGCGCGATGACGAGGACTTCAAACTCTTGAAGGCCGCACTGGCAAAACTCCAATAGGTATGAGCTGATGAATCAATCCTATCAGCCAATCGCGTGTGCCGTCTACGACGTCCTCGAAGTTGCTGCCATGAAACACAGGAAACTGACCCTTAAACCGTTTTTCCCAGGATACCATGTGACGACGAGAAGGATGATAACAAGAACCATTTTGATGTTGTCCGTTTTGACAACGATGCTCTGGCCGCAGACAGGCGATTCCCTCCGCCACCCGCAGGAGAAGCACCTGAAGAATATCCGGCAGCTCACGTTCGGTGGGACGAATGCGGAGGCGTATTTTTCCTTTGATGAAACGAAACTGATTTTCCAATCCACCCGTCCGCCGTACGCGTGTGACCAGATCTTCGTCATGGATCTGGACGGTACGAACCAGAGACTTGTCAGCACGGGGACCGGGAGAACTACGTGCGGATACTTTTTACCGGGCGACAGGAGCATCCTTTTTGCCTCAACCCACGGGGGCGGCGACCAATGTCCTCCTCCTCCGGATAAATCAAAAGGATATCTCTGGGGCGTCTTCAACGACTATGATATCTATACTGCCCGGGCAGACGGAAGTGACCTGAAACCGCTGGCACAAAGTCCCGGTTACGATGCCGAGGCTACAGTCTCGCCTTCCGGACACCGGATCGTCTTTACTTCCTCCCGGGACGGGGATTTGGACCTCTATACTATGAACCTTGACGGCTCGGATATCCGCCGGGTGACGAGGGACCTGGGGTATGATGGCGGGGCAAATTTCTCGTGGGATGGAAAGTCGATTGTCTGGCGCGCGTATCATCCCGGGGATGGAGCCGAAGCTTCGGAATACCGGTCGCTTCTTTCGGAGCAATTGGTCAAGCCAAGCAAGATGGAGATTTTTGTCGCAAGCGAAGATGGAACCAACAAGAAGCAATTGACCTCGAACGGTGCAGCTAATTTTGCACCGATTTTCCACCCCGACAATAAGCGGATCATCTATTCTTCCAATATCCTCGACCCGAAGGGACGCTTCTTCCATCTTTATCTTGTGAAGCGGGACGGAACAGGAATGGAGCAGGTGACGTTCGGCGGTAACTTTAATTCCTTCCCGATGTTTACGCGGGATGGAAGGAAAGTGGTTTTTGTCTCGGACCGGAACGCGCAATCACGCTATGAGTTCAATGTTTTCGTTGCTGACTGGGTAGAGTGAAACTCAAGGGAAAAACGGCGGTGATTACCGGCGGGACGAAGGGTCTTGGAAAAGCCCTTGCTTTCCGGTTTGCAGAACAGGGAGCTCACATCGCCCTCTGTGGAAGGTCACAAGATCTGCTGAAGCGCACACAATTGGAGCTCTCTGCCTTTGGGGTTCGGACGCTGGCTGAGCAATGTGACATCTCCGATGCGGACCAGGTGCAGAGGTTCGCGGAGCGCGTACTCGAAGAATTTTCGGATGTTGATGTGCTTGTGAACAACGCGTCGCTTTTGGGGTCCCGCGTTCCGATCGTGGAGTATTCGGCTCCGCGCTGGGAACAGGTAATCCAGGTCAATGTCAACGGATTGTTTTATGTTACGAAGGCATTCCTCCCGTCCATGATTCATCGGCGATCCGGGTCCATTATCAATGTCGCTTCGTCCGTTGGAAAACACGGGAGGGCCGGTTGGGGCGCTTACGCGGTCTCAAAATTTGCAATGGAAGGCTTCACACAGACGCTTGCGCAGGAGATGCAGACCTATGGCATCCGGGTCAACTCGGTGAATCCGGGGGCGATGGCGACGGAGATGCGTCATGCCGCCTACCCGGAGGAGAATCCCGCGACGCTTCCCTCCCCTTCGTCTGCAACAGACGTATTTGTTTACCTTGCTTCGGATGCAAGCCGTCATGTCACTGGCCAATATCTTGAAGCACAATCCTTTACCCTGAAACAAAAGGAACCTGTATGAGGATGATCAAATCTTTCTTTCTCATCGTCGTCATTGCTGTTGTTGTGTCCGCGCAACCGGCCCGGACGCCGGACATCACCCGGGCGGAATTGTATGAGCATGTGAAGTTTCTTGCCTCCGATGCGCTGGAGGGGCGACGGGCAGGCTCCAAAGGAGCCGACCTTGCCGTGCAATACATCGTCAGGGAGTTTGCTTCTTACGGGCTCACCCCGAAGGGTGATAACGGTACGTTTCTGCAGACGTTTGAGTTTGTTTCCGGCGTGAAACTCGGTCCCACCAATAATCTTTCCATCAAGCGCAACGGGACAACCGATCTGGAGTTGAACAAGGACTTCCGCCCTCTCGGTTTTTCCTCCTCGGAGTCCGTGGAAGGAGATTTGGTATTCGCGGGGTATGGTATTTCCTTACCGAACACAATGTACGACGACTTTGACGGGATCGATGTCAAAGGGAAAATCGTTCTTCTTCTGCGCAATGCTCCCCCCTCCGATTCAACAATGAATTTCTCTGCCATCGTTGGTTCCCTCCGCTACAAAGCAACCAAGGCCAAGGAGCTCGGCGCCAAGGCCATCTTGTTTGTGACGGGACCGGAGGACGATCAGAATGACCAATTTATTCGCCTCAGCTACGATCAATCGACGGGAAATGCAGGAATCGTGGCAATCCACCTGAAGCGGGAAGCCGCCGACCGTCTGCTAAAACTCGAGGAACGTAACCTTGCTGATATTCAGAAGGGAATCAATGCGGCAAGGAAACCGAACTCGTTTCCGATCCGGAAGGTCGTTCTTTCGATTCAGACCGATGTGCAGCCGATCCGTGAAACAACCGCGAACGCGGTGGGATTTCTTGAAGGCTCCGATCCTCTCCTGAAGAACGAAATTATTGTGATCGGTGCTCACTATGACCACCTCGGCTACGGGGGAGAAGGTTCCGGGTCGCTCAGCCCCGATACCCCCGGGATCCATAACGGTGCAGATGACAATGCTTCTGGGACGGCCGGGTTGCTGGAGCTTGCCCAGGCCTTCGGCGCCCGCAAACATGAACTGAAACGGAGCATCCTGTTTCTTGCTTTTGCTGCAGAGGAGTTGGGACTTCTCGGGTCTGCTCACTTCGTTGCCGCCCCCACCCTGCCGCTGGAGCGGATGGTTGCCATGTTGAACATGGATATGATCGGACGGCTGAACAACCGCACCCTCATTGTGTACGGCATCGGGACATCACCGGGATTTGAAGAACTGGTGAGGAAGCATAATCAGGATTCGACCTTCATCTTCAAACTGAACAAAGATGGGTTCGGACCGAGCGATCATGCTTCCTTCTATGGAAAACAGATTCCGGTCTTTCATTTCTTTACCGACATTCACTCCGATTACCACCGTCCATCGGATGACTTCGAGAAGATCAATGCGGAAGGGATGGAGCAGGTAGCGCGGCTGGTGTATGCGATCGCCTCCGAACTGAACAAGGCGCCTGAGAAACCGGCGTATGCCGTTGTTGAGACGCCCCGCCCCGCCGGCGGTGGTCGTGGAGGTTCACGTGTCTATATGGGAACCATCCCGGATTTTGGCGAGCAGACGGAAGGGATGAAGATCTCCGGCGTGCGGGAAGGAAGTCCGGCTTCGAAAGCCGGATTGACGGGCGGCGACGTCATCGTGAAGTTCGGACGGGTTGATATAAAAAACCTGTATGACTTTACTTATGCTCTGGGGGAATACAAGCCGGGTGATGAGGTTGATGTGACGGTGAAGCGGGGGATGGAAACGAAAACGATGAAAGTGGTTTTGGAGAGGAGAAGCCAGTAGATGTTTTCGTCGGATGATATTGAGACTAACGTGCGGTATTCAACCCCGTAGGGCGACCCGCCCGCCCGTCGAGAGCTCTTCCCGGTCGGGCGGGGACGCTGTCAGGCCTACCGGGCAAGACGCGGACGTTTCGCGTAGTTGGCGACTCAGCGAGTCGCCCGACAACCCATCTTCATTTATGATGCCGGATGTAGGGCGAGACGCTGTCTCGCCAATCAGGCCTTTGGGAGTTCAATTGCGTAGTTGGCGACTCAGCGAGTCGCCCTACAAATTCTTGCTGATCACGTGAGCGATTTTGCGTAGGGTGTCGCTACATATGTCCACCTCCACTCCCGCCAAGACTTGCAGAGACCTGCACTGACTGGATTATACGCGACGTATTGAATTATTCGTCCTAACTCTGCGTTATCACGAACTACGTGATCGTACGTTTCGTGTTGCCAGAATTGACCCTCGCGGCCAAGAATCCGATTCGCATGGAGTGCTGTAAATTTTTTGAGGCTGGAAAGAATATCTGTGACAATGTAGGGCGGGACGCTGGCTCGTGGTGTTGGTGGATCCGTGAGTCGCCCCGGAAGAGAGAATACTTGGTGTACATGATTCGGCATAATGGAAAACGCGAAAAGATCATAAACACTTCCATCCCGATGCAATATGGCTTCGTGAACGATTCCCGCCACCGCGTCATTGGAAAGCCACTTGTTACCGGACTGGATCGTGTCAAGGTAGCTGTCGAAACGGCCAAAATATCGTTTTCTCGACTCCTCTAACAGCCGCTCTTTCCTTTTTGGATCCTTCTCTTCTTCAATTTGCTTCCGTGAGGCATCCCGTTCCCTCATGAGTTCCTTGACAACTTCGAGGGGAAGAGAACCTGTCAAACGATACGTTACAAAAAAGTTTGCCTGAGGAGGTTGGTAGTGTGGTAAGCGCCGACGATAGAAATCTTTGCTGTTCGAAGTCATTGGTTTTGGCATTAACAATATATTGGGAGAAGCCTTCTCGGATTCAGGAAGTTGAAGTCCAGCAATTTTGGATGTAGGGCGAGACGCTGTCTCGCCAACCAGTCCTTTGGGAGTTCAATTGCGTAGTTGGCGACTCAGCGAGTCGCCCGACAATCTGAGAAGTATGATGTTTCGATACTTCAGACAATTCAGATTTCCATCAACGTCGTATACCTGGCCTTTCCCTCCTTCAATAGGGACTCAAGGCGGTTAACGAGTTCTTCCGTCTTCTCGTCCAGATCATCCTCAAGCGCGTCGTATTCTTCCATGGACTTGCAGACAAACTCTTCCACAAAAGCATTCTTCTTCCCCTTCACCTCATACACGCTGTAATCCTTCTTGCGCACATCCACAAACTGGGCCCGCATTTCCTTGGCGAGCGTAAGATAGGCTTCCCGCTCCCCGGGGGGAACTTCATACGAAATCTGCAAAATGACTTTAGGCATAGCAACCTTCCTGGGTAGGTTCAGAGAGAGAGTTATTCAAAATCCTTCATGGCTGCGCGTACCTCCGCTTCATTCATACCAAAATAGTGGCCAATCTCATGGAACAGCACTTCCACAATCCTGTGCTCCACTTCTTCATCAGTGCGGCAGATCCGTTCAATATTCTTCCGGTAGAGCGAAATCACATCCGGCGTAACCGGAGCCATGCCGTACGATGTTCCCCGGTGGGTCAGGGGAACGCCCTGATACAATCCGAGAAGATCGTACTTGTCTGACTTGACGCGTCCCCGGGCTTCGCGCGAGGGGAAATCCTCAATGATGATCTGCACATTTTCCACGCGGTTTTTGAAGGCGAGCGGAAGACTGTCGAACGCGCGTTGTGCAATCTCTTCAAAACGTTCACGCGTCATCCCCCCTCCTTCGTTACAGGAACGCGGTTACCTGGTGTGCAGCCGCCAGCACGAGGAAGCCGTAGGTCCCGACCGTCAGCAACACGATCACGATCGCTTTGATGATACCGACATGATGACCGACCACCGTGCCGAGGGTCGCCAGCAACACGCTCCAGAGTGCCATGATTCCATCGAATCCAATCAGAGCGACGTAGGAGACAGGCTTAATGGTATAGGGGTGCGGGTTCCATGTAAACAGGTACATGCCGAACGTGAGCAATTCGATCGGGAGAACGAGAAACAGCGAAAGGACAACGGGCGTCGCCGCGTACGCCAGAATGGCGAATGAATTCCGAAAGGAGGTCTTACCGCCCAGTAATTTTGCGAACCCGTGATAGAGACCGCTAAGAACCACGGATGAAAGAAGTCCCAGCACGAGCCCCGTTCCAAGGGCAGTCGGCACGAGGTCCAGGAGAGTGTCAAACCGATCGCCAAGTCGAAGATACCAGAACAAGGTGAAGGAGAGGCTTACGCCGAACATGGAAAAAAGTGCGAGGCTGTAGTTCTTGTGTTCCGCGATGGCGATTCGTTGGAAGGTCTTTTTGGGAGTTTCGAGGACCTTCCATGCCGTTTCAAAGAGGTCGAGATTGACGACTCGATTTTGCAGAAATGCCTTGCAGGAACGGCAGGTTGTGGCAAACTCGTCGTTTTCAACACGGCAGACCGGGCATTGAATCATTGTTGCGTCAGGTTCATACGGGAGAAAAGGTAGCGAGATTCTCACCATGATGCAACGGTTTTTTGCTCCATCGAGGGATTCACAGAGGAGCAAAGGTGGCTGTGAAGTGCCGGAGGATGGGGGCTTCCTCGAGAATCTTGTAGCCCCTGAGGAATGATCGTGCTGCGAAGACCTCGAGCACTACTTCCGCCACGTAATCGATATGGCTCTGCGTGTAGACTCGCCGCGGGATGGCGAGCCGTACGAGTTCCATCGCCGGCGAAAGCAGAGATCCGTCGGGAGCATACTTTCCGAACATCACGCTGCCGATCTCCACACTGCGAATTCCCCCCACCCGGAAGAGTTCGCAGACGATCGCCTGCCCCGGGTAGTGATGGGGCGGGATATGCGGAGCAAACGCCTTCGCATCGATATAGATCGCATGCCCCCCGGGGGGCAGGACGATGGGCACACCTGCGGCAGTCAGTTTGTCCCCGAGGTACTCGACGGAACGGAGCCGGTACGTCAGGTAATGTTCATCGAGGATTTCCTCCAACCCCTGCGCAATAGCTTCAAGATCGCGCCCTGCCAGTCCGCCATAGGTCGTGAAGCCCTCAGTCACGATGAGGAGATTCCTGGCCTGACGGGCAAGGTCGTCGTTGTTCAGGGCGAGGAAGCCCCCCATGTTCACAAGGGCATCCTTTTTTGCGCTCATCGTACACCCGTCGGCATAGGAGAACATCTCCCTGGCGATATCCCTCACCGAAACATCGGCATACCCGGCTTCGCGTTTTTTGATAAAGAATGCGTTTTCCGCGAACCGGCAGGCATCGAGGAAGAGGGGGATCCCGTACGGCTGCAGCAACTTCTTTGCCGCCCGGATGTTCGCCATGGAAACCGGCTGCCCTCCCCCCGAGTTGTTCGTGACAGTGATCATACAGAGCGGAATGTTCTTCGGTCCAACGTTTTCGATGAACGAAGCGAGGGCCTCGAGGTTGATGTTTCCCTTGAAGTCGGCGATCAGCCCCGGTTGTTTTCCTTCCGGGGTTGGGAGATCGACCGCTTCGGCTCCGGAGAATTCGACGTTCGCACGCGTCGTGTCGAAGTGCGTGTTGTTGGGAATGATCTTCCCCGCTCCGCCGATAATCGAGAATAAGATCTTCTCCGCCGCCCTCCCCTGGTGGGTTGGGATGACGTGTTTCAATCCTGTGAGTGCCCGGATGACTCGTTCAAAGCGAAAGAAACTTCTGGAACCGGCGTACGACTCATCACCGTCCATGATCCCCGCCCATTGCTTGGCGCTCATGGCGGATGTGCCGCTGTCGGTCAGGAGATCGATCAGAACGTCGTCGGCAGCAATCAGGAACGTATTGTAGTTTGCCTTCTTCAGGATCTCTTCCCGTTCGCTGACGGTAGAAAACCGGATCGGTTCAACCGACTTGATTTTAAATGGTTCGATGATGGTCTTCATGGGATTCCCGCCGCGATAAAAAGGAGATAAAAAGGAGATAAAAA
>JBBEBV010000110.1:0-12159 GCA_040882165.1 Bacteroidota bacterium | reverse complement strand
GATAAAAAGGAGATAAAAAGGAGATAAAAAAAGCCCCTCTCTAAGGGGCGGTCGATGCGTCTTATTCGGCTTCATACTGAATGAGGGAAAACACAGTGTACGGTCGGAGTTTTTCCCGGCCATGCAGGAAATTCAACTCGATGAGGAAGGAAAGGCCTACAATGTCCGCCTTCAGTTGTTCGACGAGTTTGCATGCTGCGCCCATGGTCCCCCCTGTCGCGAGGAGGTCGTCATGGAGCAATACCCGCTCTCCCGGTTTGATGGCATCTTCATGGATCTCCACACTATCCGTCCCATACTCCAGGTCGTACTCCTGCTTCAGGGTACGGGCGGGGAGTTTCCCCTTTTTTCGGATTGGTACAAATCCGGCTCCCAGCCGCAACGCGAGCGCCGCACCGAAGATGAAACCTCGTGACTCCACCGCGACGACCTTCTGAATTCCCGCATCCTTGTATCGTTGATACATCGCTTCGGATGCTTTTTGAAAAGAGTTGGGATCCTTCAGCAACGTGGTGATATCGCGAAACATGATCCCTGGTTTGGGAAAATCCGGTACGGTACGAATGGCTTCAGCAAGGGAGGACACGGCGCATCCTTTCGATTACCATTTGACCTGTTCTTTTTTCAAAAATGCTTCAACCCCTTTTTTGCAGTCGTCGGTCATCCTGGTGAGGGCGTTGAGATTGGAGGCGTAATTCAGCGCGTCCTGTGTCGACATCCCATGGATTCGGGAGAGCAATTCCTTGATCAAGCCCAGGGAGGAAGCGCTGCATTGGCGGGCCATCTCGGAAGCAAGTGTGAGGGAAGCGCTTTCGAGCTCCGTTTCCGGGACGATGATATTGGCGAGTCCGATCCGGTGGGCCTCCTCGGCATTCAGAATATTGCCCCGCATGGTCAATTCGCGGGCCTTCGCCTCGCCGACGCGCCGGATCAGGAATGTCATAACAATCGCCGGGATAAAACCGATCTTGACCTCGGGGTACCCAAAGCGGGCTGTCTCCCGTGAGGCCACGACGATATCGCATACCGTTGCCAGACCGCATCCCCCCGCAAGAGCATTTCCCCGGACCACGGCGACGATCGGTTTGCGATGGGTATACAGTTGCAGGAAGAGTTTCATCAGATTGTTGGAGTCTTCCTGGTTCTGGGAGAAATCAAAGCCGCTCATCTGCTGCAGATACGCGAGATCGGCGCCGGCGCAAAAGGAATCCCCGTCCCCGGTGAGGAGGACAATTTTCACATTGGTATCTTTTTGTGCGGCTAAAACGGCGGAGGAAAGCTCGGCGATCATCACATCGTCGAGAGCGTTGTGCTTTTCCGGGCGGCTCAGGGTGATGGTACAGATTCGTTGATCAACGCGGTATTTAATGCGGGTGAAGTCGGTCATGTGTGCTGTGAAAGTAGCAAGATCGGCCTTGAAATGCAAGGAATGAACCCAATCAGAGCTTATCTGAATAAGCCTTCCCCTTTCATCGCTCGACGGAGTTCATCCCGTCGCCTGGTTCGACGGAGTCTATCCCGTCGCCGGGTTCGACTTCACTCACCATGGCGATGGGACTCACGATGACGATCATTTTGTTTTGCATCACCCGGAGAATTGAAAATAGGATACTACCACCCAATCGTTTGGTCGGGGTGTTTCGTGGGAGACATATTACGCGGCGAAGGTACAAAAAAACGTCCCGACCTGTGGAAAGGGCCGGGACGTTTGGACAACCTTCGTTGAAATCGCTTACGCGTCGTAATACATCATGAACTCGTACGGGTGGGGTCTCAACTGCATCGGCTGTACCTCCTTCGTGGTCTTGTATTCGATCCATTCCTGAATCAGATCATCGGAGAAGACGTCGCCTCGCAGCAGGAATTCATGATCGTTCTCCAATGCCTTGAGCGCATCGGCAAGGGAGCCGGGGGCCGAGGGAACCTCGCGAAGTTGTTCGGGACTCATGTCGTAGATGTTTTTATCGAGAGGTTTTCCGGGATCGATTTTGTTAATGATGCCGTCGAGGCCGGCCATCATGAGAGCTGCGAACCCGAGGTAGGGGTTGCACATCGGATCGGGACAGCGGAATTCGATCCGCTTGCTCTTAGGATTCGTGGAATACATCGGGATACGGACCGAGGCGGAACGGTTGCGCTGTGAGTACGCCAGGTTGACAGGTGCCTCAAACCCCGGCACAAGGCGCTTGTAGGAATTAGTCGTGGGGTTGGTAAAGGCACAAAGCGCAGGCGCGTGTTTCAGCAGGCCGCCGATGTAATACATCGCCATCTCGCTTAGCCCTGCATAGCCATTGCCGGCAAACAGCGGTTTTCCCCCCTTCCACAGGCTTTGATGGACATGCATTCCCGACCCGTTATCGGCAAAGATCGGTTTCGGCATAAATGTTACGGTTTTCCCATGTTTCTTGGCGACATTTTTTGTGACGTACTTGAAAAGAAGATAGTTATCCGCCATCTTTGTCAGTGTATCGCGCCGCATATCGATTTCGGTCTGTCCGGCAGTAGCCACTTCATGGTGATGCACTTCGACGATGATCCCGACTGATTCCATCGTCAAAGCCATATCGGTGCGGATATCCTGCAGGCTGTCGATGGGTGAAACGGGGAAATACCCTTCTTTAAACCGGGGGCGATGGCCGGAGTTCTTCGCTCCATTGTTCCCCTCGAGACCGCTGTTCCAGGACCCCTCATCGGAGTCGAGAAAATAGTACCCAAAGTTATGCGACTGGTCGAATCGCACGTTGTCCAGGATAAAAAACTCGGGTTCCGGCCCGAAAAAGACCGTATCGGCAAGGCCGGTAGTCTTAAGATAGGCCTCCGCCTTCTTGGCTACGTGCCGCGGGTCGCGGGAGTAGCTCTCGTGCGTGATCGGGTCCGCGATGTCACAGGTTAAGCTCAGCGTCGGCACGGCGGTAAACGGGTCGAGGAACACCGAACCGGGGTCCGGGAACAGGAGCATATCGCTCTCATGGATCTTCTGGAATCCACGGATACTTGAACCGTCAAAGCCGATCCCGTTTTCAAAAATCTCATCGGAAAATTCCGTCGCTGTCACCGAAAAGTGCTGCCATTGTCCGATCAGGTCGGTAAACTTAAGGTCTATGATCCTGACCCCGTGGTCCTTGATCAGTTTAAGAACCTTGTCGATATCCGACGAAGATTTTGTCTTTGCCGCCATAGTGCTCCTGTTGAGTTAAATTTATTTGTGATTAGTGATTTTGATAGCCGTTGTTTCTTTGGGTGTCGAAAGGATAATACTGGTCGTGGTTTTCACCACACCGGTCCAGGACTGCAATTTTGCGAGGAGTTTCTCAAGACTGGTGGTGTTTTCTGTCCGGATTTTGAGCAAATGTGTCCCCTCCCCCGTGATAGCGTGGCATTCCAGGACATCATCCATTCCCTGGAGATGATCGACAAACGTACTGTAGTGTTTTGAGGAGTCGACGGTCACTACCACGAAAGCGGCTATATCCTTGCCGAGCTTTTGATAATTGACCTTGGCGAAGTATCCAGTGATAATGTCAGCCTCCTCGAGCTTCCGAAGCCGTTCGCTCACTGCCGGAAGGGAAAGTCCAACACGTTCGGCGAGGTCGTTTCGCCGCGTTCTCCCCTGTTTTTGAATGATTTCAAGGATTTTTACATCGATCTCGTCGAGCATCACGGCTGGTTCAATTCCTTAGGAGAGAGGCAGGCAAACCTTAATAAGTAAATCAAAACTTAAATTTCACCTGCAAATATAAGGTACGAAGGGAATCTTGTCAAGTTCTTTTTGAGAAATTTTGAAAAAACATGCGTTTTCAAAAAAAGCGCACGTTGCAGCCTGCAGGCAATGAAATACTTCGCTGATTCCCCTAGGCTCCGAAGGGCTAACAGGTTGCTGAAAAACTCTTTTTTTTAGCCACGAATTCCACAGCCGAAGGCTTACAAACTGGAGGATGCAAGAGCATCCTGCTAAACATTCCCATTGCATCCACTGGGTTCACATGAAAAAACCCTCGAGGCTAAATCCCCAGAGGGTTTAAAGGGTCAAGAAAGAAAGAGAGGGTATCACTCTTTCATGGTGTCACTCCTGAACTTAATCTGGCCTTCATAAACAGTCATGTGAACTTCAAAATCATCATCCATCACGACGAGGTCCGCATCCTTGCCCACAGCGAGGATCCCTTTCTGATTCGCCCGTCCAAGCACTTTGGCTCCATTGAGTGATGCCATCCTGACAGCATGGGTTAATGGGACGTCGACCTGTTTGACCATGGTCTTTATTGCCTGGTTCATCGTCAATGTGCTCCCTGCCAGCGTACCATCGGGCAGGTAGGCTTTCTTATCCTTGACTTGGATTTTCTGATCCATAAAGGCATATTCGCCGTTCGGCATTCCCGATGCGCGAATGGCATCCGTGATTAAGAGGATACCCCCATCCCCCTTTACATGATAAATCAGTTTCATCACTGCAGGGTGAACGTGGATGCCGTCGGCGATCAGTTCAACCTTCAATTCATTATGGAGGAACGCCCCCAGGGCAACTCCGGGCTTCCGATGGTGAAACGGTTCCATGGCGTTGAACATATGGGTGACATGCGCAGCTCCATTGTCGATGGCAACGAGCACCTCCTCATAACTGGCGGCGGAATGGCCGATCGAAAGGACCACATCATTCTTGGCTGCCTCCCTCATGACTTCGTCGCTCTGAGGAAGCTCAGGGGCAATCGTCATGAGCCGAATATAACCCTTGCTGGCATTGAAGAGCTTCTTCCAGCCTTCAACGCTTGGCTCCCACAACCACTCGACCTTCATGGCTCCATGAAGGCTCTTGTTGATGAAGGGGCCCTCCAGATGGATGCCCCAGATATTCGAGCTGCCCTTGGAGGAACAGTACCCTGCAATGCGCTTCACGTCGGCGACCATGTCAGCTTCCGGCTTGCTGTACAAGGCTGCAAGCATGCCGGTTGTGCCGTGCTGGAAAAAATGTTCTGAGATGGTGTCGAGCGCCTCAGGACTGATGTCCGCAAATCCGTATCCTCCCCCGCCGTGTACGAGAAGGTCGATGAATCCGGGGGTGAGCGTCATACCGTCAAGATCGTAGACTTTCATCTTTGCGGGGATATCGACTTCAGAGACCTTCCCAATAGCCGAGATTTTCTTCCCCTCCACCAGCAGGGCGCCTTGCTCGATAATTCTAAAAGGCGTGACGATGGTAATATTCTTCAATGCAAAATTCATAACTGATCCAGGGGCTGTTTCATGCAACACTCTCTTGAAGCCGTCGGACGGCCTGTTCTACATTATCGTTTCCAAACACTGAGGTCCCCGCAATAAGAACATCCGCTCCGGCCTTGACTACCTTGGGTGCAGTGGTGGTATCGATGCCTCCGTCGACCTCAATGCGGATATCCAGGCCCAAGGACGACGCCATGGACCGCGCTTCAGCTACTTTTCGAAGGGTGCCAGGAATAAATCTCTGTCCACCAAAGCCGGGGTTCACCGACATCATGAGGATAATATCAAGGTCCGGTAGGATCTCCGTCAAGGTTGAACAGGGGGTCGCCGGATTAATTGCGACGCCAGCCTTTGCCCCAAGTTCCTTGATCCGGGCGATCGTGCGGTGCAGGTGAATGCAAGCTTCCTGGTGAATGATAATGTGGTCGGCCCCCGCGTGGCGAAATTGCTCGAGGTGGTTCTCGGGCTCGACTATCATAAGGTGCACATCGAGGGGAAGTTTGGTGAGCTTCCGGAGTGCGGAGACGACCATCGGTCCAAACGTAAGATTCGGCACGAAGCGTCCATCCATCACGTCGAGATGGAACCAATCCGCCCCTCCCGCTTCCGCTTGAGCAATCTGCTCACGAAGGCGGGTGAAGTCGGCGGCAAGGATTGAGGGGGCGATTCTGATCATGACGGGGTCAATTTTCGTTGGTCGGCGGTTCCGCTTTTTTGGAGACGAACAGGTCAATCGCCTGCCCCGGGATAACAAGGTCCCCCGGGCGGGGATATTGGTCCATGACTGTATTGGGTAAGAGATCGACGCTGAGCTGGTAGGTCACGTTGCCGATCTTCAATCCTGCCTGGATGATGAGTCTTTCGGCATCGGGATAGCTCTTTCTGAGGACGTCGGGAATCTGCACCCGCTCCCCGCTCTTCCCCATGCTCACCACGACGTGTATCACATGCCCCGCGGAAACTTTCGTGCCTTCAGCGACATTCTGATCGATCACGGTCCCCTGAGGGTATTCATCGGACGCCTCGTACCGCATACTGCCGAAACTCAAGCCGCTCCGTTCGAGTGTGAAGGTCGCATCACGGATTGTTTTCCCGCGCAACCCGGGAACCGGTATAAGCACTTCTCCTCCGCTGATCGTCAGGTAGATTCCCCGGCCGTACTTCACCTGGGCGTTGGCGGGAGGAGTTTGGAGAATGACAATACCTTCGGGATACAACCGGTCGGCCCGAATCTCCGATTGCTTCCCTTCCAGTCCCTGCCCGGAGAGAATCCTGACAGCTTCTTCATAGGTTACACCAATGACATTTGGCACCGAGGTGGTCATCCCATGCTGGACGAACCTCGGCATCACCACATCGTCAAACAAAAAGAAAAGAAGGATCAGAACTGCGAGAGTTACAAGGGGGATCTTCGATCGGGAAAACCGCGTTTTAGTTTTTGCTGCCATGGCGAAGCATCATAATAGGGAGAATTCGCCTCATTTACAAGGAATGGGGAACGCCTGCCACAATGCACTCCGATACGTGGTGCGATGGGGGCAATGGCATGCCGCTCGCAAACTGTGCACCGGAGAATCGCCCGGGATTTGGACTTGACATCACGATGGTATGCTATTTGTATCGAAGTAGGCATGATGGTGGTTATTTTGCTTTCAACTCCAAACTTTAGTACCATCGTGATGAGCCACCACACTTGTATTGCTCATTCCCCACGCATCGGATCGTCATGGTCGAAGCAACCTTCTCATTTGCTCCCTTGTCCAGACCGGTCGATTCCCATCTTCACCGGGATGTCCTGAAGGTTCTGCTCTACTTCGATCTTTTCCGCCATCCTCTTTCACCCCTTGAGATTTACGAGTTTCTTCCATCCAACTCGACAACGCCCTCCCAGGTTGCAGGAGCTTGTGTCCACTTCCCGCTGAGTGCGGTCCTCGACTCTTCCGATGGACTCTTCTTCCTGAAGGAGCGGGGAGCCCGGTGCGTTACAGAGCGGCGCAGCAAGGAGGCGATCGCACGACGGCGATGGATGATCGCCCGCCTGATGGCCGCGCTGATCAGGCACTTCCCCTTCGTCCGCGGAGTGGGAGTCTCGGGTGAACTCTCAAAAGGTGTTTCCACCGAGAAAAGTGATATCGATTACGTTCTGGTCACGGAGGAAGGACGGCTTTGGATCTGCCGGACCCTCCTCATCCTCTTTAAGAAGGTTGCCCTCCTGAACAGCAAGAAATATTTTTGCGTCAATCATCTTGTCACCGAGCGTAGCCTCGAGGTCGAGCCGAAGAACGTCTATACGGCCATTGAGTTGGCGACAGTGAAACCGGTTTGCAACCACGGACTGTTTCAACGTTATCGTGAAGCGAATCCATGGGTCCGGGATTTCCTTCCAAACTGGTGGAACCAATTTGCGGGCTCCATGGAAAACGGTTCTCCGGAAAAACAGTCCCGACGCCCCTTGCTGCAGAGGATACTCGAATTTCCCTTCCGCGGTTCCCTGGGAGACCGTCTGGACCGGTGGTTGATGCGGCAATGGCAGGATCTGTGGAAGCGTCGCTACCCGGGAATATCCGAGGAAGCCCGCGCTCGACTTTTCGCCTCCACTCCGCATCTCTCCACCGCCTATGGTGGTGACATCCTTACGGTCATCCTCGGCCGTTATCGGGAGCAGTTACGGCGGTATGGCTTGCTCGACGAATCGCTCCCCAGCCAAAGAACGCCTCCATGACCGACATTCTTCTCACCCATTCGTACTTCCTGCGGTTCGATCCCAAGGAGTATAAGTCCATGATGCCGTACCCGCCGCTTGGGACGTTGTATGCCGCGGGTCTTTTGAGGCAACAGGGGTTCTCCGTTGCTGTCCATGACGTGATGCTGGAGCAATCGGAATCCAGCATTATCGACCCCATCGACAACCATGGTCCGAAGATCCTCGTTATCTACGATGATCAATTCAATTATCTGACAAAGATGTGTTTGGGACGCATGCGCAAGGCGGCTTTCGCGATGACCCATCTGGCAAAAGAGCGAAACTGCACCGTGGTCGTCTTCAGCTCCGATGCCAGCGATCACCTGGAGGAGTACTTTGCAGCCGGTGCAGACTATGTTCTCCGTGGTGAGGCCGAGGAGACCCTGGTACAGCTTTGCACGAACCTCCTTGCCCATGAGCCGGGCTCTGTGGAGAAAATCGACGGGCTTGCTTTCCGCGTGGAGGGAAGAACCTGCACCACGCCAAAGAGGAAGGTCGCGACCGATCTTGATTCATTCCCCTTCCCTGCCTGGGATCTTCTCGATCTTGGGTTATATCGACGCGCCTGGACAAAGCGCCACGGATATTTTTCTCTAAATATGGTGACTACGCGGGGATGTCCCTTCCATTGCAACTGGTGCGCGAAGCCGATCTATGGGCAGGTGTATCATAGCCGCTCTCCCGAGAACGTGGTGGAAGAAATGCTCCACCTGAAGTCTCTCGCCCAGCCGGATCATCTCTGGTTTTCGGACGATATTTTCGGACTGAAGCCGGGATGGGTGGCACAGTTCGATCATGTGGTGAATCAAAGGAAGGCTCAGATCCCCTTTAAATGCCTTTCCAGAGTCGATCTTCTGTTGCAGGAGGACACCATCCGCCACCTCCACCATGCCGGATGCCAGACCGTCTGGGTTGGGGCTGAATCGGGATCACAGAAAATCCTCGACGCGATGGAGAAGGGGACCCGTGTGGAGGAGATTTACCGGGCGACCGCGTTGTTACGCGAAAGCGGCATCCGTATCGGTTTCTTTCTTCAGTACGGATACCCTGGTGAGACCCGCAAGGATATTGAGCAAACACTCCGGATGGTGAAGGATTGCAGACCGGATGAAATAGGGATCTCGGTCTCCTACCCTCTGCCGGGCACGAAGTTCCACGACCGGGTCAAGGAAGACCTTCAGAAGAAACAAAACTGGGTCGACAGCGGAGACCTTGATATGATGTTTCACGGTACGTACGCTCCGGATTTTTACAGGGCGCTCCATCTCGTTACGCACAAAAAATTCCGACTCTGGCAGGCCGGGGAGGCCTTTCGGCATGTCTTGATCCATCCGCAGACCGTCAACCGGAAGAGCCTGCGACTGTTTGCCGCCTCGGCCTATCACGCGTTCACCTTACCGCGGTTGGAGTCACAGTTACGGCTTCTCGCCGAACAACGCAATCCGGTGGTCCATGGGGAATGAACTGCTCCGTCAGGGTGCGGCATCGGGCGTCACCGATGCATTCGATGCGGTTGCAGCCTCTTTTGATGAACGCTTTGAGAACGCGATAACCCGTCGGATCCGCAACAAGATCCATGGCATCGTGGAGAGCCTTCTCTCTCCCCCCTCCACTATTCTTGACATCAATTGTGGCACCGGCATCGATGCCATGGCTTTTGCTCAGAAGGGTTATTCCGTTACCGGAATCGACATCTCTCCGGGGATGATTCAACAAGCAAAGGCCAAGGCCCATGCCTCGGCGAACTTCAAGACTGCTTTTTCCATCGGTTCCTTTGAGCATCTTTCGGAGAGGGTGCAGGGTTCTTTTGACATTGCATTCTCAAATTTTGGGGGACTCAATTGCACCGACGACTTGTCCGGCGTTGCCCGGGAAGTGTCCTCCGTCTTAAGGCCCGGGGGATACTTCGTTGCAGTGGTGATGCCCCCATTCTCGCTCTGGGAGTTCTTCTCCTACGCAGTGCGCGGACAACGAAAGAACGCTTTGCGCCGGATGCGCAGGGGGACGCTCGCGACAGGGTTCGACGGCAAATCCTTCACCGTGTTTTACCATTCTCCGCGAACGTTTATGGATGCATGCTCTCCCTGGTTTGAACTCCGGGATTTGATTGGGTTGAGCATCCTGAGTCCAACCCCCCAATCGACCGGTTTTGCAAGGACATTCCCCCGCCTTATTCGCCTGCTCGAGTGGGTCGATTCAAAAATTGAGCGCTTGCCTCTCTTCCGTTCGTCGGGAGATCACTTCATCGTGATTTGTCGGAAGAAATAGGGAGCAGGGGAATATCCATGCACGTTCTGTATTTAAACTACCAGCTCGACCGGGACCTGCAGTCGGCAGACATGCTCTTACATCGGTACTCTACCATGACGGAGTGGTGCGTCGCGTTGAAACGGGAAGGTGTGGAGCGTGTCTCCATCGTACAGGCATTTCACACCGATCAATTTCTTGAGAGGGCGGGGGTCGAGTGTCACTTTGTCCAATCCGGCGTTCTCCCCTCCATCCCTGCTTGGGTCACCCCTGGAAAAATCCATGACAAGGTCTGTGCACTTTCTCCCGATGTCGTTCATCACAGCGGCCACGTCTATCCTCTCTCGCATCTCCGATCCACGATTGGACCGGCAACTGCTCTGCTCTGGCAACATCGCGGCGGCAACCCGTCGTCTTTCCCCGGGATGCTGTTGAAGCGTGGAGGTTTTCTATCGGTGGATGGTTTTCTGTTCTCAGCGAAGGAATGTGCCTCCTCATGGGGAGATCGGGGCATCATCAGGAACCATCAGCAGATCTATGAGATCATGGGGGGATCGTCCACGTGCACGCCCATCGAAACAAAACAGGCGAAACGAGAGCTTGGGCTTTCCGGTGCGCCGGTGTTTCTCTGGGTGGGTAGGCTGAACTCCAACAAAGATCCTCTTACGGTCATCAGGGGATTTGCCCTCGCACTCAAAACTCTTCCCGATGCACATCTGTTCATGATTTACCAGGACAGCCAGCTCCTTTCCGAGGTGCGTGGTGCCATGCGGGACCTTCATCTGGATGCAAACGTGCATCTCCTGGGACGGATCACGGGTAGCGAGATTGTCCGATACTACAGTGCAGCGGATTTCTTTCTTCTGGGAAGCCATCAGGAAGCAACCGGATTCGCGGTCCTGGAGGCGATGGCATGCGGTGTCGTTCCGATTGTGACGGATATCCCCTCCTTCCGCCGCCTGACTGCCGATGGAACAATCGGCTCTCTCTGGCATCCGGGGAAGGTCTCATCCCTGGTTTCTGCGATTCAGAATGCTCTGGAGAAAAAGACCATGCGGGCCTCCGTAAGAAAGTACTTCCTGGACCGTTGGAGCTTTGGCGCGCTGGCACGTCAGGCAATCCGGGTCTACGACGATGCGTATCGTCGCCGCAACCCTCTTCCGGGAATGAAAGCACCATGATCATGCCTCATCTTGCGCTTCTTCTTCCGGGGGGACTCGGCGAGGTCGATTCCGGGATTCATATTCCAAGAATCTTTGAGCTGGTGCGTCGGCTTTCAGACCGGTTCTCGATAACGGCGTATTCGCATTCCCTCCCCGGTCGCGCGCCGAAAACGATGTCGTGCGGGAAGGCCACCGTGCGCTTTCTCCGGACGAGTGCTGAGGATTCGGCACTATGGAGAGGCGGCACATTTCTCTCTGCACTGACTCGTGATCACATGGAGAAACCCTTCGACTTGATTCATGGTATGTGGGGATTACCATTTGGATTGTATGCCGTTCTTGCGGGGAAAACCATCGGTGTCCCCTCGATCGTCAGTCTGTTGGGGGGAGAGACAGCCAACATTCCGGAAATAGGGTACGGGCACATGCGGAGGCAGCCGGAACGGGCTCTCATCCAGTGGACATGCCGTCACGCCGATGCCCTCACAACCTTGTCGCGATACCAACTGCGGCAATTAAACCATCATGGGGTTGTGCGGGATGATTGTGAAGTCATTCCTCCCGGGGTAGACTGTTCCCTTTTCCCGTATTCACACAATAAAACTGCAGCTCCTCCCTATCACTTTCTGCATATCGGCGACCTCAACAAGGTCAAGGATCAGGAGACTCTTCTACGGGCGTTCTCCATCGTAGCGTCGCACGAGGATGCCGCCTTACGGATCGTAGGAAGAGATCATCTCGACGGTGCGTTACAGCGGCTGGCCGGGGATCTGCATCTTGATGAGAAAG
>JBBEBV010000109.1:0-6075 GCA_040882165.1 Bacteroidota bacterium | reverse complement strand
ATCTGATCTGTTTCACCATTATGCCAAACCATGTACATATGGTCTTTTCGCCGTTAAATGCCGCGCAACCCGACAAGTCGCGCAGTAAAAGAAAATCCGGTAAGTACTTGCTTTCACCAATTATGGAGTCGCTGAAGGGGTATACTGCGGGGAAGGCCAACAAGTTGCTCGGGCGGTCGGGCCCATTCTGGCAGCATGAAAGCTACGACCGCGTCGTACGCGATGGGAGTGAATTACAGCGGATCATCAAGTACGTTCTTAACAATCCTGTAAAAGCAGGATTGACTGACAGACCCGAATTATGGAAGTGGACCTATCTGAAGGATCCTTCTTGAAAAATCCAATGAGCCGGTAGCGCAAACCGCCGGGTTGCGCTACTTGAATTACTTCTGAAACGCCACCTTCCCCCCCACAATCGTATACAAAACTTCCGTAGCAAGTATCTCTTCTTCAGGGATCGTCGTGATGTCTCTTGACAGTACGGTGATATCGGCGAGTTTTCCGGGTGTGAGCGAACCTTTGATGTCTTCTTCGAACGCGGCGTAGGCGCACTGAATCGTGTACGACTTAAGAGCTTGCATGCGATTCATCCGCTGGTCGGAATAGAACACGCTACCGTCTTTCAGTTTCCGGGAAACAGTGGAGTAATAACTTGCAATGGGACTCACATCCTCCACCGGTGCGTCAGTGCCGTTGGTGACGACCGCACCGGATTGCATCAACTTCTGCCAGACATACGCCCCTTCTTCCGACCTCTTATTGCCAAGCCGCGCGGGAACAAAGCCCCCGTCCGACGTGCAGTGGACCCCCTGCATCGAGGCGATGACACCCAGCTTCCCGAACCGCGGGATCTCGTCCGGGTGGAGATGCTGCGCATGCTCGATTCTCCAGCGAAGGTCCTTCTTGTCGGTATGCGCCGCAAACGTCGCTTCGAAAATATTCATCACCTCGCGGTTGGCCCTGTCACCGATCGCATGCACGCATAATTGATATCCATGCTGCATGGCAAGATGAGCGCTTTCCGTCACATCCTCAATCGATGCGGTGTTGAGCCCCGTGCTGGTCGGAAGATCCGAGTACGGCTCGAGCAACCACGCGCCGCGTGGGCCGAGGGCGCCGTCCATGGACCATTTAATTCCGCGGACCGTCAGCCGTTTGTCACCATAGTTGATCGTGCGGTACTTCTCGAGGTTCACCGCAAGGTCCTCATTGTTCGAACGAACCATCACCCAGAGGCGGAGACCAAGTTTCTTTTCATCGACGAGTTTTTTAAACAGGTCGATGGTCCCAAACGACGACCCGGCATCTTGAAAACTGGTGATCCCTTTCGAGAGGCACTCTTCCACAGCGAGTTCTGCCTGCCTGCGCGACTCGCTCTCCCGCTCTTCAGCGTTCATGGCGGAACGGGATTCAGACCATGCTCGTCGCACGATCCCCTGGGCGGTTTCACGCAGCAGTCCTGTCGGTGTGCCGCCCGCATCCTTGAGGATCTCTCCGCCAGCGGGATTGGGGGTCGAGCGCGTGATAGCGGCAAGCTCCATCGCTTTCGCATTGGCAAATCCGGCGTGACCGCTCGCGTGGGTCAGAAGAACGGGATTGTTGGGGGAAACTTTACTGAGCGATTCATGGGTCGGGAATCCCTCAACCGCCGGTTGCGGTCTTTTGTCCCACTTTTCCTGGTGCCAGCCGCGCCCGAGAATCCATTCACCCGGTCTCGCTTTGCCTGCCGCTTCCTTCACCATACTCACCACTTCATCCCAGTCCCTGACGTGCATCAGGTTCAGGTTCATTTTTGCCTGGCCGATCCCCATAAAATGCCCATGTCCTTCAATGAAACCGGGGATGGCGAGCTTTCCCTCAAGATCGATCACCTCGGTGGAAGGGCCGATGTGGCGTTGGATTTCATCGTTCGAACCGACGGCTACAATCAGATCCCCCCGGATGGCGACAGCCTCAGCTTCCGGCTTCTTGTCGTCAACGGTGACGATCTTTCCATTGCGAAGGACAAGGTCGGCAGGTTCGGGTTGGGCGCAGCCGGGGATCATGAGGAAGAGGAAGCAAAGAAATGCTGTGACAGCGGGAAGTGGGTTGCGCATACGGGTTGAACCTCCTTTGATTTCAGATAGTACAAAGCATGGTGTGGGGATGAAAAAGAAAGCGGGGAAAAGATTGGGAATTTCCGCGCGAATGTCAAGACGCAAAGGCCCCGGGCGTACTTCCGGCGGAGGCGACTCATCCCGTACCTGTTGAATCAGCATCTCATTTTCTTTACCTTCTCCCACGCTCACCGCAATCGTTCACATATCCCGGCAAGGAGAATCGACAATGACGGTACGTTTCATGAGGTTTGCCTTTTGCTTTTTCTGTCTTTGCGGAGTTGTGCCCGCCCAACAGCCCAGCACACCGTCCAGTCCGACGCGCGGATGGCTCACGGTCGAAACAATCATGCGCGATCCCGTCTGGATGGGCGTTTCTCCTTCCAATGTCAACTGGTCGGAAGACGGGGCATGGATTTACTTTTCCTGGCGCCAAAAGGACGATCAGGGTGATTCCTTATACGTCGTTTCCGCTCAAGGGGGAACCCCTCGCCGTGTGCCGATGGAGGAACGGAAGAAACTTCCATCCTCATCCGGTGATTACACGAAAGACCGGACGAAAAAAGTCTACGCGAAGAGCGGCGATCTGTTTCTCCTCGATATTAAACGAAGAGCGGAAACACAACTCACCCAAACCGTCGTCGTCGAATCCAATCCCCGATTCTCGTTCGATGAACAGAAGATCGTTTTCCAGCGCGACGGAAACCTGTTCCTGCGCCATCTCACCGGCGGGACCGAACTCCAGCTTACAAACCTGCAGCGGGGAAGTAAACCGGGAGATCCATTGAAAACCGAGCTTCAGAAATTCGTGGGACAGGAGCAGATGAACCTGTCCGGGGTATTGCAGGACAGGAAGAAGAAACGTGAGGACCAGCGGGAGCTGAATGAAGCCCTGGAGATCAAAAAACCGAAGCCCTACTACCTTGGACAAAAAAATCCTTCCGGCTTCATCCTTTCAGCCGATGGAAAGTTTATGACGTTTGTGCTTTCGCAAAGCGCCTCGCAGGCAAAGAACACGATCGTTCCCAACTACGTCACGGAGAGCGGGTTCACCGAGGACATCAATGCACGCACCAAAGTGGGGGAACCGCAGACATCATTTGAGTTCCATGTCTATGATATTACTCTCGACTCCGTTATGCAGATCAAACCGGATGCCATCCCCGGCGTTGTTCCGGTAGCGACGGAGGGCGATACATCGAAACGCAAACCATCCGCGCGTCCCGTTACCTATAACGGCCCGTACTGGTCGGATGATGGGAAAAACGCCTTCGTGCAGGTTTTCTCCCAGGATAATAAAGACCGCTGGCTTGTGATGCTCGATCCCGGAAAGGCGCAATTTTCCACCGTGCTGGACCGTCAGACTGACACCGCGTGGATCGGCGGGCCGGGGATAGGATTTTTTGGTGGACAAGTACGCGTGGGGTGGCTTCCGGATAACAGGCGAGTCTGGTTTCAGTCCGAGGAGGATGGCTGGTCGCATCTCTATACGGTGACGGTGGATGGAAAAATCAAAACCCAGTTAACACAAGGGAAGTTCGAAGTATACGGTCCGGCCCTGTCCCGCGACAAAAAGCGCTGGTATTTCAGCAGCAACGAGGTGCATTTCGGTGAACGGCATTTCTATTCCATGCCTGTGGAGGGGGGCACACGAACCCGCATAACCGGCATGGAGGGAGGGAATTTCATTACCCTCTCACCGGATGAAAGCCGCCTGGCAATTCTGTATTCTTTCGGTAACAAGAAACCCGACCTCTATAGTGCAGATGCGAAACCTGGAGGCAAAGTCGTGCGAGTCACCGACTCTCACTCGGATGAATTTAAATCGTACGACTGGCGTCCGGGAGAAGTGCTCACCTTCAAGGCGCGCGATGGCGCCGATGTGCCCGCAAGGCTGTACCGACCGGAACGGCCGAATGGCGCGGCGGTGATATTTGTCCATGGCGCGGGGTATCTTCAGAACGCGCACAAATGGTGGAGCTCGTACTTCCGCGAATACATGTTTCACAATCTTCTCGCGGACAGAGGTTATACGGTTCTCGACATGGATTACCGGGCAAGCGCCGGACTCGGCCGCGATTGGCGCACGGCGATCTACCGGTATATGGGGGGAAAGGATCTGGATGACCAGGTCGACGGTGCGCGGTGGCTGGTGGCAAACCACGGCATTGACGCGAAGCGAATCGGACTCTACGGCGGTTCGTACGGAGGATTCATCACATTGATGGCTCTCTTCACCACACCGGACGTTTTCGCGGCGGGAGCGGCTCTGCGCCCTGTCACCGACTGGGCACACTATAACCATGGATACACCTCGAACATCCTCAACATCCCCCAGGAAGATACGATCGCGTACCGCCGCAGTTCACCGATCTATCATGCAGAAGGATTGCGGGGAGCGTTATTGATCTGTCACGGGATGATCGATATTAATGTGCATTTTCAGGACGCCGTGCGGCTGACACAACGGCTGATCGAACTCAAGAAGGAAAATTGGGAGCTTGCCGCCTACCCGCTGGAGGATCATGGATTCGTCGAACCCACCAGCTGGATGGATGAATATAAGAGGATCCTGAAGCTGTTTGAAACGAACCTCATGAAGCCATAAGGAAAGCGTCTGAAGAAAATGAACGCTCTCCAATAACGTTAACTCTCTTTATCAGGAAACTAATCCAACCATCCATGAAAAAATCCAAGAACACCACATCGCTCGCAACGCGCGCCATCCACGGCACCAAATTGTATCCCTACAAGGGGCCCGTTACGACGCCGATCTACCAAACCTCCACCTACCGGTTTGAATCGTCCGAGGACGCGGTACGGTATGCGAAGGGAGATCCATCGGTCTACGTGTATACGAGGTACCACAACCCGACAGTCCGGGATGTTGAGGAAAAACTCGCCGTGATGGAGAACGGCGAAGCGGCGCTCCTGTTCGCTTCGGGAATGGCGGCCATTTCAACGGCCATCCTTGCCGTGACGAAAGCGGGGAACGAGATCATCAGCACGCCGGGACTGTATGGCGGGACGTACCGCTGGTTCCGGGACGAACTGCCAAAGAGCAGTATCACGGTGAAGTACATCCATCCCGACCGGCCTGCAGAAATCGAGAAGCTTGCGACCTCCCGCACCACCATCGTTTACTTTGAAACGCCCACGAACCCAACGCTGGACATTGTGGATATTGAAGCGATCGTGCACCATACCCGCAAAGCGGAACGGAAAACCGGGAAGAAAATCCTGATCGTCATCGACAATACCTTTGCGTCGATCCTGAACCAGGACCCCTTTCACTACGGCGTCGACGTGATCACGGAGAGCGCGACGAAGTACCTCGGCGGGCACAGCGACATTATGGCCGGCGCGGTGATCGGGACGGAGGAGTACATCAAACAGGTGAAAACACTGGCGAAGTACCACGGCGGTTGCGCCGACCCGTTTGCGGCGTTCCTGCTCGGACGGAGCCTGAAGACGTTCGAATTGCGCGTCCGGCGGCAGAATGAAAACGCCATGGCCCTCGCGAAGGCCCTCGAGAAGCATCGAAAGATCAACCGGGTACTCTACCCCGGCCTCCCCTCGCATCCGAAACACGCGCTGGCGAAAAAGCAGATGTCAGGGTTCGGCGGCATGGTCCTGGTTGAAGTGAAACCATCGAAGGGACAATCCGCCCTGGAGGCGGCGACGAAGGTATGCGATGGCCTGAAAGTTGCGGTGAATGCGATGTCGTTGGGAGGGGTCGAGACGCTGGTCAGTATTCCGGTTTACTCATCCCACATTTTCATGACGGACCAGGAATTGAAGACTCATGGTGTGACGCCGGGGATGATCCGGATTTCTGTGGGCGTTGAAGGCGTGGAAGATCTGATCGCGGATTTTGAACAAGCTTTAGAATAATTCAAAGTTTCATGTTCAAAGTTCAAAGTTCCAGCTTCAACATTAAACGTTGAACTTGGAACTTTAAACTTATTTCAATTCACCG
>JBBEBV010000108.1:0-6076 GCA_040882165.1 Bacteroidota bacterium | reverse complement strand
ATTGCTTTTTTGAAGCAGCATTAGTTAGAAGACTCCCGATAAGAGAGTACTGAATGATCTGTTCTGATTTCCACTGTTACCGCTGGATGCGGGCAGAGCCGCCTTTCGCAAATGCGCGAACCTGCTCCACCGTCGACATCGTCGTATCACCGGGAAAGGTCGTCAAGAGCGCCCCGTGCGCCCAGCCAAGCTTCACGGCCTCCTCCGGAGATTCGCCGGCGAGCAAGCCGTAGAAAAAACCGCTTGCAAACCCGTCTCCACCACCGACACGGTCGATAACATCCAGCTCGCAAGTGGGGGAGGCGTACGTCTTCCCGTTGACCCAGGCCACCGCACCCCAGCTGTGCCTGTTCGTGGCGTGGACTTCGCGCAGGGTTGTCGCCACCACCTTCACCTGCGGATGCCTCGCAACGACCTTATCGATCATCCCAAAAAACGCGCTCGGATCAAGCTTCGATTTTGCCTCTACCTCCGGACCTGGGATGCCGAGTCCTTTTTGAAGATCCTCCTCGTTGCCAACAAGCACATCTGCGTTCTCCACGATGCGAGCCACGACTTTGACCGCCTTTTCCTGTCCACCCCAGAGATTCCAGAGTTTCTCGCGGAAATTCAGGTCGAAGCTGACGATCGCGCCCACCTTCTTGGCCGCCTTCATCCCTTCAATGATAAGCTCGCCGGTGGTTTCGGATAATGCTGCGAAGATACCACCGCTGTGAAACCAGCGAACTCCGCCGGAAAAGATCCCATCCCAGTTGAAGTCCCCCGGCTTGAGCTGCGCGGCTGCCTCATTCGAGCGATTATAGAACACCACGGGGGCCCGGACTCCCTGTCCCCTGTCGCTGTACACCGTGGCCATGTTGGGGCCGTTCACGCCATTGTGCTTGAACCGTTTGTAAAACGGCCTCACCCCCATGGCACGAACACGTTCGGCGATGAGATCGCCGACAGGATAATCAACCATCGCGGTCACAATACCGGTGTTCAGCCGGAAACAATCGGCCAGGTTGGCGGCAACATTGAACTCGCCACCACTGACATGAATATGACACTCCGTAGCCTTCCGGAACGGAATAACGCCCGGATCGAGCCGGTGTATCAACGCACCGATGGAAACAAGGTCAAGAGCGGCTTCCTTGCGAATGGTCAAACCGGTACTCATAGCCTGGTAATCCTTTCTTTCGGAAATAGTAAACGCTCACCCACGAAACACACAAAACACCCGAAATATGTTTTTTGCCCTATTTCGCGTAATTCGTGTGTTTGGTGGGCCTCCTGTGAAAATGGATGAAGAGATACGAAAATATAGAGAGATCAAGATGAGACGACTTTACAAACCGTTCTGCAACCGGTAGAGTACTTGCCCGGCGTTCTCGACGACCAGAACGTCACCATTCTGCTTTTCCCGCCACTCGTCGAGATTGATGGAGCCGTAGTCCCGGAAGCCAAGATTCACACTCCGGCACGACTCCTCAGAGATTGCAGAAGCGAGCGTAACCTTGATGCGCGGCCGTTCCACTCCTCCTTCGTATCTTCCATCCCCGCGTACATTGGTCGAGTGCGCGAGGATCAGTTTGGGTTCCTTTGAAAACCGCTCCCATTGCTTCGTGAAATATTCCAGCACGTGGTACCCCAGGCGCCGGATGAGAGGACCGTGGACGAAGGAAAACTCCCGGATCTGCGGACCGTAGATGATCAACTCACCTCCATCGGCAACAATGGGCTCAAGCTTGTACATCGCCTTTCCGCCGACCCAAAGTTCTTCGTACATGGAGGGAGTGATCGCCAGGATGGTCCGGTAGGGTTTCTGAACATACTGAATGTGGAGTTTCGCGGAATAGTCGGCAGCGCGGGACCACGCCTCCTTCGGCTCCCCCACAAACAGACACATCGGCTGGTCCTGATCGTTCACGGCATAGGCGACGCAATCCCGCGGCGTGTCGAGAAACTCCACTGCCCTGTCAATGACACGGCGTGTGAGGGTATCCTTGACCCCGTTCACGGCCGTGTTGGTAATCGTTGCAGCAAGCCAGTGGAACGTTTCGACCACTTCCAGACCGGCAATACCGGGGAAGAAGTACTTGTTTCCCCCGGCAAACCCCATAGCCTCATGAGGTACCACCGGGGTAATCAGGAGGATGTGATCGTACTCCACTGCCTTGCGGTTGATCGTCACATCGATGGGGGTTGAGAAGACGCCGTTTGTCAATCCCAGGATCTCTTCCGCCGAAAGCCTGCCGATGGTGACAAGTTCGGGGAGGTTCCAATGTTCGTGATTGAAAAACCGGACGCGCGAATATTTCTCCCGGTGTTCTTCCACCGTGATCCCAAGGTGACGGTAGATACGCTCCATTTCCATCGGGGCGTGCGTTCCTGTGGCAATGAGAAAATCGAGGGCCGATGTTCGCGCAAGAAGAAGATCGCAGACGATCCGGAAAAACAGTCCGATCTTGGCATGCCGTGTGTGGTCCGGGATGAGCACCAGAACTTTCTTCCCATCCAGCGGAATCTGTGAAAACCCAGTGGCGCAGATCTCGCGTACCTGGAGGTCATCCAGGGCTTGTTCGAAGGAACCCTTTCCCACCACGGAACTCAAGATCGTTCTTCTCCTTTCACGGCGACGGCAAAACCAAGTTTCTCCAACGCTTCCCGGGATTTGCTCTGATCCCGGGTCAGAAGGACGGTGCGGTATGCAAATTCCCTCCGAACCCTGTATCCGGCACGGAGTTGCATGAAATATGCCCCCCGCTCAGCTTGGTTCTTCATTTCGATTTTTCTCAGAAACGTATCGTCCAATTCGATATCATACGCATACTGAACCGCGCTCCGTACAATTTGCTCCGGGTCGGAAAGCGTTGCCGGGATTGCGATTCCTGGAAGATCGCCTGTCGGGTATCCAGCAGGGGGACTCCCCTCTGGCGGCAGGTTGAGAAACCCGCACGCCTCCTCGTAGACCATCCTCACCGCATTCAACTTTCCGTCCAACGAGTACCCGGCAATATGGGGAGTCCCGAGCGTCACTCTCGCCAGCAAGTCGGTATCGATCACCGGTTCCTGTTCCCAGACGTCCAGTACGGCGCCGGCGAGGTGTTTTGAAATAAGGGCATGCTTGAGAGCCGACGTTTCCACCACGGATCCACGCGAAGTATTGAGAAGCACGGAGGAGGGTTTCATCCTCCGAATTCGCTGCTCGCCGAACAGATGATGCGTTGCGTCGGCCCCCGATTTCGTCAGCGGTACGTGGAGCGTTACAAAATCAGCCTCCATCAACCGATCCAGCGGCAGAAACTTCGCTTCACCGGTTTGCCGCGCCAACGGGGGATCGTTCAACAATACTTGCATCCCCAAAGCTTCCCCGACCAGGGCAACCTTGCTCCCGACGTTCCCCACACCGACAACACCCAGGCTTTTCCCCTTCAACGATGTCCGTTTACGATACGACCACGTGAGAAGTGCGGCTGCAACGTACTCCGCTACGGAGGTGGAGTTGCTCCCCGGGGCACTCGCGAAGGCGATCCCCTTCTTGCGAAGATAGTCGAGGTCGATATGGTCGGTCCCGATGGTCACCGTCCCGACAAACCGGACGCGGCTCCCCTCCAACAATTCCTTCCCCACCTGTGTCTCAGAACGAACGATCAGGAGATCCGCATCCCGGACCGTTTCCCGATTCACCTCCTTTGTCCCATAGGCAAGAACCTCGCCGAAACGGGAAAACGTCTCGACAACACCGGGAGTGTTCTTGTTGACGACAATCTTGAGGCCCGGAGCGTTCATACACCGAACGAAGCGGAAAATCCGCCATCGACGGGAACAACGATGCCCGTGACAAATTTGGAGCCGGGGGAAAGGAGCCAGGCGAGGGTGGTGACGAGATCCTCCGGCTCACCGAATCTTCCCAACGGTGTATGGTCAATGATCTTCCTGCCCCGCTCGGTTAGTGCGCCGGTTTCCCGGTCCGTCAGGAGGAAACGATTCTGCTCGGTCAGGAAAAACCCCGGTGCCATGGCATTGACTCGGATATTCGGCGAGTATTCCTGCGCCATATGCACGGCAAGCCACTGCGTGAAATTACTGACCGCGGCTTTTGCAGCGGAGTACCCGACGACACGTGTCAACGGATGAACCGCGCTCATGGAAGAAATATTCAGAATCACCCCCTCCTTGCGATCGGCAAAGTACTTTCCGTACACCTGACAGGGAAGAATCGTCCCGAGGAGGTTCAGGTCCATGACGGAGCGAAGCGCTTCCTCAGGTAGTTGAAAAAACGGCTGTTGGGGATTCGTAGTTGCCCTCGGGTCGTTCCCCCCGGCTCCGTTGATCAGCCCGTCGATTTGCCCGAATGTCTTCAGGACAGTCCCGAGGGACGCCTTGAGACCCTCCATATCGAGCACGTCGCATTCCACAGCGAGGGCCTTGGATGCATCGGCGTGAAGATCCTGGAAGAGTTGGGAGGCTCTCTCTTTTTTCCGGCTGAGGAGGGCAACCGTTGCGCCCCAGGCAAGGAGTGACTGAACAATCGTCTTGCCAAGAACTCCGGTCCCTCCCGACATGACAAAGATCCGGCCTTGAAAATTGTGTAACTCAGAAATCGGTTTCACCCTGGTCTTTTCCTCGTTTCATTATTCTGTGGAACGGCGGAGGGAACTCCATCCGCCCGGGCATCCGCATTCCCGGGTCAGGTTCGGACGTGATCTGCAGGCCAGCCGGCGTCCGGGACAGCCTGACGGGTCGGTGTCGGTCCGACAAACAGCGGTAAGACATGTCGCTGGAACATGTTCAGTTTCACGTTGGATTCTATAACCGATCGATATTCCCGCAAAAGCGTTTTGTAGCGTTCTCCCATTTCTGCGGCAATCCGGAAACTCACATGAACCAGTTGCCGGAAATGCAGGTTGTATCCGGGTGAAGATTGGTTGTGCTGTAACGCTTCAACATAGTCCCCGGCACTCCACTTTGCAACCTGGCCCGGTGAGGGGAGCTTGCTTTTATCGATTTCGATCACCGACAGATACGGCTTGCACAATTCATCATACCGGTTCACCGCCTGGCCGTAGAGCTCTTTCGCGAGGGCCAGCCCATCTCCTCCGGCCACAGCCAGCCCGATCACTTCTTCGAGCCAGGTTGTGCCGGCGGTCTTCAGGTGGAGGCCTGCATCGAACTTCTGAATTGCCCGGTGCATGAGGGGATACAGGGAGAATTTATCGCTGCCGGAATGGACGCTCAGTTTCAGGTTGCGGGGAAGCTTGAAGGTCTGCACCGCGAAGGCGATGACCGCCAGGTCGTCCTCAAATTCTTTTGCAAACTGTTCCTTTTCTCCCACATAATCAATCCCTTTGAGGAACGAGCCGGAAAACTTGGGAGCGATCGTTTGAATCGGAATACCTTCGCGGGAGATCGCAGCAAGAATGAACAGGAGCTCCCCCGGGGATTGCGGCGCGCTCGATTCGTCGACCGATACTTCCGGGACGAAAGCTCCGCTTCCTTTTTTCTCCGCGATGTGCCGGTACACTTTCCCTGCCTCCGCCATCGCCGCAAGATATTTCTGAGCCACAGACTCCAGAAGTCCGGTCGTTACGACAATCGGCGCCGAAAGTCCCGGTATGGTGAGCGTCCCCGTGAACGGCTCCATGGCTTTCATAAACGCGGCCACCGACTCCGGTGAAGAAGGTTTTCCAATATAGTCCGCAACATCGATCGTGAAAAAGTCAGAGCAATCAAGGAAGCGGTCCACCGTGGCAAGCCCGATATGATCGGCGTCGACATAATACGAGTGCTTCCAGCCACACCGTTGGACCGACTCCTCGGCTTCTTTGCGCGCGTCTTGCGGATTGGTGCCGATAATCGAATGTTCACGGTTCGATTTGTTCCAGACCGGGACCACCCGGACCCCCAATGCCTCCGCCTCCTGGAGAGCCCGCACCTGGGCCTCCCCCTCCATGCCGAACCTGTCACCAACCCCTATTGAATATTTCTCGAGTTCCATAGTCAAGTCGTAGTATACTTCATCATTGAAAGCCTTTTTTTGTGTCTTCGTGACTTTGTGGCATGGTTGTTAACTACCTCTTAAAGCAAGTCCTTC
>JBBEBV010000107.1:0-36774 GCA_040882165.1 Bacteroidota bacterium | reverse complement strand
TAGCGCGCTTGGTTCGGGACCAAGAGGTCGCGAGTTCGAATCTCGCCGCCCCGACTTTACACCCTCTTCTCAATCCGCCTTCCTCAAAGCGAACTCCGCTCTCGCGGTGCAGCAGCCCGTCTTCATTGAATTTCTTGCCAATTTTGGCTACTTTTGGTTCGTCTGAACCGGGAACACATATGTCTTCAAATATCGTGGCAATCGTTGGACGCCCCAATGTCGGGAAATCCACGCTCTTCAATCGCATCCTGGGAGTCCGTGAGGCGATCGTGCATAATTTCCCCGGGGTCACGCGGGACAGGAAGTACGCAGAGGCCGAATGGGTCGGCAAGCAGTTTACGATTATCGATACGGGTGGATTTGTCCCCGATTCCAAGGATGTGTTCGAACGGGCCATAAGAGAACAGGCGCAGATCGCTATCGATGAAGCCGACGTCGTGGTGTTCGTCGTCGACGCGATGGAGGGGATTACCCCCCTGGACAGCGAAATCTCGGACATCCTCAGGAAATCGCGCAAACCGGTCTACCTTGTCGTCAACAAGATCGATTCGGCCAAGCGGGAAGTGTATGCTCACGAATTTCATGAACTTGGGTTGGGAGAACCGATTCAGGTTTCCGCGCTGGCAGGGAGGCAGGTGGGGGATTTTCTCGATACCATCACCTCCACGTTCAATGTCGAGGAGGAAGGCGAATCGGTTGAGTCTCCCCTGAAGCTTGCGGTCATCGGCAAGCCGAATGTGGGAAAATCGTCGCTGGTCAACGCGCTGCTTGGGGTGAACCGACAGGTCGTGACCGATATTGCGGGAACAACCCGTGATCCCATCGACTCCGTTCTCCGATACAAGAACGACGAGATAATTCTTATCGACACGGCGGGGCTGAAGAAACAAAGCCGTGTGAGTGAGAGCATCGAGTTCTACAGCGCCCTGAGAGCCCTCAAGAGCATTGACCGGTGCGATGTCGCCCTGATCCTGCTGGACGCAAAGCGCGGGATTGACCATCAGGACCTTCATATCATTGAAACCGCCCTTCTCCGGGACCGGGCAGCCGTGATCGCCGTGAATAAATGGGATTTGGTGGAAAAGGAAACGAACACGGCGCGAAAGTATGAGTTGTTCATCAATGAAAAGCTCGGTCTCTATGATTACCTTCCGGTAACGTTCGTTTCCGCATTGACAAAGCAGAGGGTGTTCAAATTGATCGATCTTGCTCAGGAGGTTCATCGGGAACAGTGCAAGCGGATCGGCACCAGTGAATTGAATGACACGCTCCTTCCCGAGATCGAGCATAATCCTCCCAAATCCTCCAGCCCGAAAGAGATCAGGATCAAATTCATTACGCAGGTGAAAACCCGTCCACCCCTGTTCGCATTGTTCTGTAACGAGCCGAAACTGGTTCAGGAATCCTACAAGCGGTTCCTGATGAATAAACTCCGCGAACATTTCGGGTTCCGGGGTGTTCCTCTGCGTCTTACCTTCAAGCAAAAATGAAGCAGCGAATACTGGTTGTGGGAGGTCTTGCCGCCGGGCCAAGCGCCGCAAGCAAGGCCAAACGGATCAATCCGAATGCGGAAGTCACGCTGTTCGAACGGGGAGAATATATCTCCTACGGGATCTGCGAGATCCCCTACTATGTGGGAAAGACTGTCACTGATCCGGACGATTTGATTTCCTACACTCCCCAAAGGCTGGAAAAGGAAAAAGGGGTGACGGTGAGAATCCTCCACCTCGTGGAAGGGATCGATGGGGCCAGGAAGAACATTCTGGTTCGGGATCTCATGAGGGACAAGACTTCCGAGCATCCTTTTGACAAGCTTATCCTTGCAACGGGGTCGATCTCGAAGACTCTCGGTCTTCCCGGAGAAGAGGGAAGAAATGTGTTTCACATCAAGACCCTCGATCAGGGGTTGGCCCTCAAGCAGTATATCGATCAGGAACATCCCCAACGGGCTGTTATCATTGGTGGCGGATATATCGGGATGGAGCTCGCCGAGGCGCTGAGAAATAACGAAATCGAAACAACGTTGCTCCATCGTGGCGATCTCCCGATGTCGGGACTCGAGCACGAAACGCGGCTCGCGGTAAAACAGGAGCTTGAACAAAATGGAATTGTGTTTGTTCCCCGCGCCCGGGTACGGGAGCTCGTGGCCGATGCCACAGGGAAGGTTCGAGAGGTTCTTACGGACTCCGGGTCGTATGAGACCGACCTTGTGATCCTTTCCCTCGGGGTTTCACCGCAGGCAGAGTTGGCGAAAGCGGCACGTATCCGCGTGGGCCGCCATGGAGGGATTCAAACCGACCAGCGCCAGGCGACCAGTCTTGATTCCATTTATGCGGCAGGGGATTGCTGCGAGGTGAAGAATATCGTCAACAATGCCTGGATGTATATTCCTCTGGCGACCACCGCGTCCAAACAGGGCTGGGTAGCGGGTGAGAACGCTGCAGGGGGACATGCGGTATTCAAAGGGGTCATTCGGGCAATCGCCGTAAAGGTGTTCTCCCAGGAAATCGCGCAGGTTGGGATCGGTTCCCAGGAAGCCACCGATTCCGGGTTTGACGTTGTCACGGAATCCATTTCGGCGAATTCGCGGATCGGGTTCATGCCGGGAAACAGCAAAGTGCACCTGACACTGATTGCGGAGAAGCGATCGAAGCGCTTACTGGGAGCCAACATCTACGGGAGGGACGGAGCCGTGCTGCGCGCCAACACGTTGGGAGTCGCCATCCAGCACCACCTGACCATAGACCAACTTGCGCGCCTTGACATGATCTATACTCCTCCATATTCACCCCTCTGGGACCCCATCCTTGTCGCCGCCAACCAACTCGGGAAGCGGCTCTAGAGTACGAATCGTCCACGGTCACATTTTGCCGGCAGGAGAGATATGAAAAACCTCACCATCATCGGACATCCTCTTGTGAAGCGGGATCTTACCCTTTTGCGCGACAGAAAGACCCCGAGCAATGTCTTCCGCTCCGTCCTGAGGCGGACTTCCACGTTAATGGCTTATGAAGTGACAAGAAATCTGCCGCTGAAAAAAGTCAAGGTCCGGACTCCTCTCGAGACAACGATCGGAAGCATGATCGTAAAGCCTGTTGTGCTTGTTCCGATCCTCCGCGCCGGGCTTGGCCTCGTTGGAGGGTTTGTCGAAGTCATTCCCGATGCGCGCGTCGGACACATCGGGCTCTACAGGGATGAAGAATCGCTTAAGCCAGTCGACTACTATTTCAAGGTGCCACGGAAACTGAGGGATGCCTTCGTGCTTCTTCTCGATCCGATGCTCGCGACGGGAGGGAGTGGGTCCGCTGCAATTACCTATCTTAAGGAAAAAGGAGCGCGGAGCATTCTCTATGTCAGTGTCGTGGCGGCTCCCGAAGGGGTTCGCAGAGTTGTGAGGGCCCACCCCGATGTCAGGATTTATACGTGTGCGCTTGATCGCGAGCTCAACAGCAAGGGATATATTCTCCCCGGACTCGGCGACGCCGGCGACCGAATTTTCGGAACGGAGTGAGGAGTGAGCCTGCGCCGGTATCCTGCGGTTTTCTTTTCCCTTGTCTGGCTCGCTTCGGCAAGTCAGGCTCAGCTCCTCCTGGAACCACCCCTTCATGGACTGGTTCTCGAAGGTATTGACCTGACGTTGAACCAGCAGTACGAGAAAGCCGACTCGTTGTTTCGCCACGTCGTTCGGGAATTCCCGGAGAGTCCGGTGGGTTTTGTCTACAGGGCGGGAGTTTTCCAGGCAAGGAACATCGAGAGCAAACTCGCCATGGACGATCCCGGGTTCGATTCGCTCCTCGTCCAGGCACGGGAGTCGTCCGAGCGTATGATCAGGAAGAGGCCTGATGATCCGTGGGGATACTTCTTTCTTGGAACAACGTTTGGATACGATGCGTATGCCCGAGTGTATCGGGGAGACTGGCTTGGTGGGACGATGAAAGGAATTTCGTCGGTGCGTGAATTCCGGAAAGCTGTGGAGAGGGATTCGTCGCTCTTCGACGCGTACGTGGGAATTGGGACTTACACCTACTGGAGGAGCAGGAAGACGGAATTCCTTCACTGGCTTCCTTTCGTTCCGGATGAAAGGGAGGCGGGCATGGCCTTCGTCTGGAAAACGGTGCAGTCAGGGGTCTATAACCGCTACACGGCCATCAGCGTCCTTGCCTCCATGGAACTGGATGCCGGAAGGGGATCAAGGTCAAAGGAACTGGCAGGAGCAGGAGTAGAACGGTATCCACAGAACAGAACGTTTCTGTGGGTCTTGGGGGAAGCGGACATGAAGTTGGGTGATTACTCCGATGCGATGCGAACGTATGGAAGACTGCTCTCCGTTCTCAAGGATGGAAACGAAAGCAATGTCTATAACGAAATGGTTTGTCTTTTGAACCTCGCAAGGGCTCATGCCGGGATCGGAGACTCCTCCTCGGCCATGCTTCGCGCACAGCAGGCAGTCACGATTGCGGATCATGGATTTCCCGCGCATCTCACTGACCGTGGGAGGGAAAAAGCGAACGAGGCCCGAAGGATCGTGGAGTTGTTTTCACGCGCAACGGCCTTGAGCAAAGAATGACGGGGGGTAGTCTCCTATCTTCACCATTCCGAGCAACGCAACCAAAATCAACGTCATCGTGAGCGCCCGCCCGACTGCCGTGAGGCGGGCGGGGAGTCGAACGGCCAGAGGCCTACATTTGTGATAAGCCTCCGGCCCTTCGACGCAGTTTATCCTGAGCGGAGCGAAGGACTCAGGGTGCCGGGCCTTTTTTTTGAAAACAGGACACTACCTGACGGGGCGCGAACTTGACATTGACCCCTCGATGCGTATATTCATTGGACAATGCTGAACGGACAATACAAGAAGAAGCTGGATGACCTCCTGATCGTGTGCAGAAAGAACCTCAGAACCGTCAATGAGGATCTTATCACGCGTGCATTCAAGATCAGCCTCGAGGCCCACAAGCACGATCTCCGCGCATCCGGCGAGCCATATTTCCACCACCCGTTTGAAGTGGCCATGATCGTGGCGAAGGAGATACCACTTGACGATATCTCCGTCGCGAGCGCCTTGCTCCATGATGTTGTGGAGGATACGGAATTCGATCTCAAGGATATCCGTGAGGAGTTTGGTGATGCGGTTGCGGACATTGTCGATGGAGCCACAAAAATTACCGATATCTTTCGAAGCCATGAAGTGACCCAGGCGGAGAGTTACCGGAAATTGCTCCTCTCCATGGTTGAGGATATTCGCGTCATGCTTATTAAGTTCGCCGATCGCCTTCACAACATGCGAACGTTGGAATATCTCCCCACCGATAAACAAGTTCGCCTCGCCAGGGAAACGCTCGAGATCTATGCTCCCTTTGCGCATCGCTTCGGGCTTGCCCAGATCAAATGGGAGCTGGAGGATCTCTCCTTCAAGTTTCTCCATCGCGAAGAATATGATCATATTGCGCGTCAACTCAAATCGCGACGTCGGGAGCGCGAACATTATATCAGGAAATTCCTCGTTCCCATCGAAAAGCGATTGAAGGAGGAAGGCCTCATGTACGAAGTGGAGGGGCGCCCGAAGCACCTCTTCAGCATCTACAATAAGATGGTGAAGCGGAGCAAGCCGTTTGACGAGATTTACGATCTCTTTGCCGTCCGGTTCGTTGCCGAAACAAAGGATAATAACGATTGCTTCATCGTCTACGGGGTGATCTCAGAGATTTACAAGCCCCTTCCTGAACGTTTCAAGGATTATATCTCCCTTCCGAAGAAAAACGGCTATCAATCGATTCATACGACCGTTGTAGGTCCCGAAGGAAAGCTGGTCGAGATTCAAATCCGGACGCGGGCGATGCATGAAGTCGCGGAGAGGGGGGTCGCCGCGCACTGGATGTACAAGGAAAACAAGTCGTCTCTGGACAAGGAGTTTGAAAGCTGGATCAATTGGGTTCGGGAAATCTTCGAGCAGAAAAGCGAAGATGCCCCGAAGGAATTGATGGAAAGCTTCAAGCTCAATTTGTACCAGGATGAAATTTACATCTTCACCCCGAAGGGGGACCTGAAGATTCTCCCCCGTCATTCAACCCCCGTTGATTTTGCGTTTGAAATTCATTCCAATGTGGGATCGCATTGCATCGGGGCGAAGGTCAATGGTCGGATCGTTCCCCTGAACACCCTCCTCCGAAGCGGGGATCAGGTCGAAATTATTACGTCGAAAAACCAGACGGCCAATCCCGACTGGGATAAGTTTGTCGTAACGCATAAGGCGAAGTCACACATCCGAAAGTGGATTAAAGAAGAATTGCGCCGAAAAGCCGAACGCGGGAAGGAACTGTGGGAGAAGAAGCTCAAGCGTGAGAGGGTGCATCTCAACGAAGATGATCTCCTCAAATTCATTCACGGGACACTCAAAATTGACAACATCCAGGTCTTTTATCTTGGTCTCGAAGACCAGAAACTCGACCTTGATTCGACCATCCAACAGGTGATTCTCCGGTCAAAACATCCGGTGGGCGAAGCAGTGAAGGAGACGGAAGAAGCACAGTCCATGTTCCGTAAATTTCTCCACACGGCAAGGGAGATTACCAGCGGCATTTCTATCCTCGGCTCGACGGATGCATTCCTGCACCAGTATGCAAAGTGCTGCAACCCAATTCCCGGCGATGACATCGTTGGGTTTGTGACAATCGGCGAGGGGATTAAAATTCATCGGAAGGACTGTAAGAACGTGATTTCGATGCGCATGGCGGAGAGCGAACGGTTGGTGGACGTGGGATGGCCCCCCGTCAGTGGTGCCGACTTTATTGCCGCAGTCCGGGTTTCCGGGAAGGACAGGCCCGGCCTGCTCAGCGATGTGACCCATGCGATCTCCACGTATCAGAACACCAACATCCGGAGCGTGAATATCGACTCGCGTGGTTCCATGTTTGAAGGACAGATTATTCTCTTTGTCAAAAATACTGAACACCTCGCCCGCGTGTTGGAGAAGATCAAACGGGTGGAGGGGATTCTGGATGTCGAACGCTTTTTCGGATAGCGCCACGGCATGGAAGAAAATAGCATTCCGAAAAGGATCATGGGAATCGATTTTGGCACACGCAGGGTCGGCATCGCTCTGAGTGACCCGCTGCAGATTATCGCCCAGTCATTGGAAACCATTGCGAACGCTGCCCCACTGATATCCCGGATCAGGGAACTTGTTGAGCGGGAGGATGTGGAATTAGTTGTTGTCGGAATGCCGTTCAATCTGAAAGGAGAAAAGGGGCAGAAGGGAGAGGAGGTCGAGAGGTTTATTCTTCAATTGAGAAGCCAACTTCCCGTTGAGGTTGTGACCTGGGACGAGCGCTTCACGAGCACGCTTGCACACTCGACGATGCTTCAGATGGGAACAAGGAAAAAGGAACGGCAGATGGACAAAGGCCGGATTGACGCCATGGCGGCTGCGATTATGCTGCAAGGTTACCTGGACAGCAGAAAGAAGTCCCTCAGTTGCTGAACATTGACGTTTCCCATGAACCGAATCCTTCCGGTGCGAAACGACTGTTTCACTGGATGCGACGGCATTGGGTCCTGTCAATTCTCGCTCTCTTGTTCCTCTGGGTTCTCCTTGAGGTGGCCTTCCTTCCTTTTGGAGAGATCACGAAACTGAAATCGGCTAACCCCGTCGGAACAGCCTTCATGCGTTTGCACCAGGAGCGGGCACAGGAGGAGGGAACATCCTTCACCAGGAAATACCAATGGATACCGATCGGCCGGATGCCGAGCCATCTCGTCAATGCTGTTGTGGTCTCCGAGGACGGAACCTTCTGGTCCCACGAGGGGTTCGATTGGTTCGAGTTCCGTGCCTCCTTTGAACGGAATATTTCCGAGGGAAGAATCAGCAGGGGAGCAAGCACGATTACACAGCAATTGGTAAAAAACCTCTTCCTTTCTCCATCCAAGAATCCTTTGCGGAAGATGAAAGAGTGGATCCTGACTTGGAGAATGGAACAGGTGTTGGGCAAATCCAGGATTATGGAATTGTATCTGAATGTCATTGAATGGGGGGGAGGAGTGTATGGCGCGGAGGCCGCCTCCCGATATTATTTTGGGAAATCGGCTTCTCTTCTCTCTCGCGAGGAAGCCGCACGCCTGGCTGCCATCATTCCCAACCCGCGGCGATATCGTGCCGATGGTGACTCGCGCTACGTCTCGCATCGGGCACGCGTGATCCTGACACGAATGGCCGCACGGGGTCTTTAACAAAGTCGTTCCGGGAACATCCATGAAGAACAAAGAATTCCAACTTCTCCTGGAAGAGGGAGAAGGCTCGACTGTTGAGTTCAAGAGGAAAGTCACAAGCCCGGAAAAGATCGCCCGCGCACTTGTGGGATTTGCCAATACAAGGGGAGGGATGATTCTTTTCGGTGTGGACGACGATAAAAGCATTGTCGGTGTTGAGAGCGAAAAATCCGAAGTGGAGATGATCAAGACCGCCGCGAACATCTTCTGCGATCCACCCATCAACCCCTCGATTGAAATTATTTCCTACAAGGGAAAAGACCTCATCATCGTCACCGTGGAAGAGAGTAACGAGAAGCCGCATTACCTCATTTCCGGGAACGGGAAGGAAGAGGAGGAAGAGACAAAGGTCCTGATCCGCGTGAAGGATAAGACCGTGATTGCGAGCAAGGAGGTGGTAGGGATTCTGCGGTCGGAGAGCCCCGATGCACCCCCGCTCAGAATCAGCATCGGGGAGAACGAACGAACTCTCTTCGAATATCTTGAAGCAAATGATCGCATTACCGTCAAACAATTCGGGAAGCTGGCGAACATTTCCGATCGCCGTTCCTCCAGGACGCTCATCCAACTCGTGCGGGCGGGTGTCTTGCGACTCCACACTCTTGAGAAGACGGAATTCTTCACGATGGCGTAGGGGGCGGGGAAGTTACAGGGACGGTGTCGGAGCTGCCGTCCCGTTTCTCCAGATCCGGTTCAATTCAAAGATTGCTATGCCGTAGGCAACGGCAACGTTGAGAGATTGTTTTGTCCCGAATTGCGGGATTTCCAAAGCTCCGTCGCAGACACTTATCGTCTGTCTGGAGACTCCTGTAATCTCGTTTCCGAGGACAAGGCAGAGCGGAAAATCAGCTCGCGCAGGTGTATCGTACGGTGCGGAAGATTCGGTCAACTCAAGGCAATAGGCCTTGAAGCCTTCGCCCTTCAGCCGCAAGACAGCCTCATGGGGTTCTTTCACATATTCCCAGGGGACACTCAGCGTCGCTCCAAGCGCTGTTTTTTCAATTTCCTTGCGTGGCGGTATCGGGGAAAATCCTGTGAGAATGAGTTTCTGCAGCAACACTCCGTCGGAAGTACGAAAGATCGATCCGATATTATACAGGCTCCGGATATTGTCAAGCACCACCGTTACCGGCAGCCGATGGGCGTCCGTAATCGACTCTAATTGCTGCCTTTTTTGGGCAATTTCCGCGTGCGTAAGCTTTCTCATACGACCAAGATACGGGAATATTACAATACTTGGGGCCCGGTCGTTTCTGAGCCGTTTTTTCTTAACGTGGCATTTGACTCATTGGTTGCTCCACAGACATAATTTTCATATATTTAAAGCCCAAAATCAAAGAAATTGCGGAAGATCGTAATAGCAATCGATGGTCCGGCTGCATCCGGAAAAAGCACAACTGCAAAACTCGTAGCCGTCCGGTTGGGATACCTCCATATCGATACCGGGGCGATGTATCGTGCCATAACCTTGCGAGTGCTTGAAGAGGGAATCTCCCTGGAAGATGTGGACAGCATCAAGCGGGTGGCGAAACAAACCAAGGTTCGGCTGGAAAGAACCGGGCATACGAACCGTGTTCTGCTCGACGGTCGTGATGTTACGAAGGAAATCAGGTCGCGCGATGTGACGCGAAGCGTCAGTGCCATCAGTAGCTATCAGCCGGTCAGAGATGTCCTGGTGAGGGAGCAACGGCGTATGGCAAGAGACGGGGGAGTGGTGCTGGAGGGAAGGGACATCGGAACCGTGGTGTTGCCGGGGGCTGACCTCAAGATTTATATAATTGCCAGCGCCGGGGAGCGTGCCACCCGACGCAAGAAGGAGTTAGAACTGTCGGGGACGATCGTCGACCGACAGGTCCTTGAGGGGGAGATCCTTGAGCGCGACAGGAAGGATACCACGCGCGCCGCGAGTCCTCTGCAAAAGGCCGCCGACGCGATTGAACTCGATACCTCATCCCTGACCATAGAGGAACAAGTCGAGTTTGTCATAGCAAAAGCGAAAGAGATTATTCAACAACGCCCTTGAACGTCACGATCGATACATATTCAGGCTTCTGTTGGGGTGTCGTCCGCACGATTGAGATCGCGGAGCAGGAACTGGGCGAATCGCCTGATCTGTACTCCCTGGGTGAGATCATCCACAACCCGATGGAGATTCACCGGCTGGGAGAACAGGGACTCAAGACGATCAGCGTTGCGGATCTTGAGAAGGCAAAAGGGGGACGGGTTCTGATTCGCGCTCACGGGGAACCCCCGGAGACGTACCGGAAAGCCGAACAACTTGGTATCACGATCATCGATGCGACCTGTCCAGTCGTCACGAAAGTTCAGGAACGGATCAGGAAGTTTTATCTTGAGGGATATCAGGTTGTGATTTTCGGCAAGAAGGACCATGCCGAGGTTGTTGGACTGATCGGACAGACGAACGGAGAGGCGCTCGTCATTAAATCCCTGGAGGAGGTGGAAAAGGTGCAGTTGGACCGAAAGACGGTTCTCTTCTCCCAGACGACAATGGACAAGCCGACGTTTTACAGAATCAAGGAAGCGTTGCAGAGCAAAGTGAAGGAACTCGTCGTTGGTTCCATCGAGGACGAAGCGATCGGATTTCACGCGAAAGATACCATCTGCGGCCAGGTCTCCGGCCGGGAGAAGAAAATAAGGGAGTTTGCCGCATCACAGGACATCGTCGTTTTCGTTGCAGGCCGGCACAGTTCAAACGGCAAGGTTCTCTATCAGATTGTCCAGGACGCAAACCCGAAAGCGTATTTTATTGAGGATGCGACCGAGTTAAAGGCGGAGTGGTTTGATCAGGTGGAGCGGGTCGGTATTACCGGTGCGACCTCGACCCCGCAGTGGTTGATGGAGAAAGTCAAAAAGACTATCGAGGAGGCGTACGCCCCCCAACCAATTGTTGTCTGAAGTGAAAACAGTCATCATTAACTCACTGAATGTTTCACTGTTTGTCGTAGCCGTCTTTGTGGATATGCCGATGCGTTGATGACTGGCATCTGCGTGAAACGGGGCGGTTTCTTACCGGACGTAGAGGTAAGCATTTTTTTGGAGGATTCATGGTTGAAGTGCTGAACAATCAAAATGGTCTCGAAGAGCAGGGTTATTCCGAGGCTGAGTTTCAGGAGCTGGCGAAACTCTATGAGAAGACGCTGGGCTCGATTAACCAGGGCGAGATCGTCAAAGGACGTATCGTTCATATCGGCGGGTCTCATGTCGCCGTCGATATAGGATTCAAGTCCGAGGGATCGATCTCGGTTTCCGAATTCCCAAACATCAAGGATATGAAGATCGGGGATGAGGTCGAGGTCTTCCTCGAGAGTGTTGAAAATAAGGACGGCCAGCTCATCCTCTCGCGCAAGCGTGCCGATTTTATGCGCGTCTGGGAACGGGTGGTCAAATCCTTCGAGACCGGAGAAGTGCTGCAGGGACGCTGTGTCCGCCGGACAAAAGGGGGTATCGTCGTCGATTTGCTCGGTATCGATGCGTTCCTGCCCGGCTCACAAATCGATGTGCGCCCTGTCCGCGATTTCGACGCCTTCATCGGAAGAGCAATGGACTTCCGCGTGGTGAAGGTCAACCATCCTTCTGAAAATGTGGTGGTAAGCCATAAAGTGTTGGTCGAAGAAGAACTTGCCGGCCAGAGGAAGATTATTCTGGACAGCCTCGAGAAGGGGCAGATCCTGGAAGGCCATGCCAAGGCTATTACCGACTTCGGCGTATTTGTCGACCTGGGGGGCGTGGACGGCCTCGTGCACATTACGGACCTTTCATGGGGAAGAATCAGCCATCCCTCCGAAGTGGTCAAGCTCGACCAAACAGTCAATATCGTCGTGCTCGACTTCGACCAGGAGAAGAAGCGTATCTCCCTCGGCATGAAGCAACTCATGCCCCATCCCTGGGAAAATATTGAGGTCAAATACCCCGTCGGGACCAAGGTGCAGGGAAAAGTTGTGTCCCTCACCGATTATGGCGCATTTGTCGAAATCGAAAAAGGAATCGAGGGTCTCATTCATATTTCCGAGATGAGTTGGACGCAACACGTCAAGCATCCGTCGCAGATGGTTTCGATGGGCCAGATTGTGAACGCCGTCATCCTCTCCCTCGACAAGGATGGAAAGAAGATCTCCCTTGGGATGAAACAGTTGGAACCAGATCCGTGGTCGAACCTGCTTGGAAAGTATCCCGTGGGCTCGAGACATAATGGAACAGTCCGCAACCTGACCAACTTCGGCGTGTTCGTCGAGCTGGAGGAGGGGGTGGATGGGTTGGTTCACATCTCCGATCTTTCCTGGACGAAGAAGGTCCGCCACCCGGGCGAAGTGGTGAAAAAAGGCGACAAAATCGAGGTCGTGATTCTCGGCATCGATGTCGACCAGCGACGCATTTCCCTCGGGCATAAGCAGATTCAGGATAATCCGTGGGATGCGTTTGAAAACACGTACAAGGTTGGTACGCCCGTTGAGGGCAAGGTCGTGCGCATCATCGAAAAGGGTGTGATTGTCGAACTCCCTCTCGGAGTCGATGGATTTGTGCCGCTTTCGCAGCTGTCGCAGACCCCGGTGAAGAATATTTCAGAGTCGTTCCATGTCGACAATGTAATTCCCTTGCAGGTGATCGAGTTCGATAAGGAGAACAAGAAAATTGTTCTCTCGGTCCTCGAGTATTTGCGGGGAAAGGAACAAACAATCGTCGACGACTATGTCTCATCGCACAAGCTGACACCGATGACGATGAAGGACATCGTAACGACCTCCTTCTCCGAAGCGAGTTTCAACGAAGGCTCCAACGCTCAATAAGATGAGAGCATGCATGAGAGAGAGTTGTTCGAGTCCGCTCGGGCAACTCTTTTTTTTTCATTTGAAGCGGTCGAGAGACCAATCGAGCCGGTCATGAAACCATGAAGACAGTGGCATTCCATACGTTGGGCTGCAAGCTCAATGCGACCGAGTCATCCTCCATTGGACGGCAGTTCTCGGGACGGGGATACGAAGTGGTCGATATCGATCAACCCGCCGACGTCTGTGTGATCAACACATGCAGTGTGACGGAACGGGCCGACCGTGAATGCCGGCAGATTGTCCGTCGGGCCTTGCGCCATTCCCCCGAAGCCTATGTCATCGTGATCGGCTGCTACGCGCAGCTGCAACCGGAGGCGATCGCATCCATTCCGGGCGTCGATCTCGTCCTGGGGGCAAAGGAAAAGTTCGAGCTCTTCACGTACGCAGGAGGGTTTGAAAAGAAGACTGCGACGAAGGTGGCGGTTTCCCCCATCGGGGATGTCGAGACATTCGGGACGGCTTCGTCGATCGGATTTGAGGAACGAACACGCGCGTTTCTCAAAATTCAGGATGGTTGCGATTACACGTGTGCCTTCTGCACAATCCCTCTTGCACGGGGTGCGAGCAGAAGTCTCCCCGTTGAGGCAACCGTGGCACAGGCGTTCGAGGTAGCCGCGGCAGGGTATAAAGAAGTTGTTTTGACGGGTGTCAACGTCGGGGATTACGGAAAAAAGATTGATACGGATCTCCTTGCTCTTCTCCGCACACTCGTCCAGGTCGAGGGCCTCGAACGGATCAGGATCAGCTCCGTAGAACCGAACCTTCTCACCGATGCATTGCTCGACTTTTGGTTTGATCACCCTAAACTCTGCAACCATTTTCATCTTCCCCTCCAGGCTGGAACCGATGATCTGTTGAAGGGCATGAGAAGGCGCTATCGTACATCGTGGTACAGCGACCGCGTGTACAGGATCAAAGCATCCCGGCCCGATGCGGGCATTGGAGCGGATGTCATTGTTGGCTTCCCCGGCGAATCGGAGGAGCTGTTTGAGGAGACATATCAATTCCTCGTTGAACTCCCCCTTTCCTACCTGCACGTTTTTACGTATTCGGAACGACCGAACACCCCGGCTGCCGGGTTCGCCGACCAAGTGGAGCCCCGGATCCGGTTTCAACGGAGTGAGCGGCTCAGGATCCTGAGCGCAAAGAAGAGGCGGGCATTTTGCAACTCGTTTGTGGGACGCGAAGTTGACGTCCTGTTCGAAGGGGAGAGGGAGAGGGGTTGGATGTCTGGCCTCTCGGAGGAGTACGTCCGCGTCCACGTCCCAACGGATCAGAATTTCGTCAATCAGATACGAAAAGTTCATATCACTCATATGGAATCGGAGGCTTGTCGAGGCGAATTGGTTGATACCTCGTTGTATTCACGCAATGTCAGCATCACACCATCAAACGAGGTGATCCTATGCGTCCCACAAGTTTCCTGATCGTCGTACTCCTTGCGTTCCATGTTCAGGCCGTCACAGCACAGTCTCAGCTCAAGAGGCCCTTTGAAACGCGCCAGCTGTTGCATGAAGAACAGCGTTCCTTGGCCCCTCCGGTGGATTGGAAGCCGGCTCTTCAGGATGCCGGTGAGAAATCCGTGACGCTGGCTGTCTTGTACTCGTTGTTGTTGCCCGGCATGGGAGAGCTCTACTCAGGTAATTTCTCTTCGGGTAAATACTACCTGATTGCCGATGCAGGGTTATGGCTTGGATACGGGGGATTTCAGTACTACGGGCGGTGGTTGCGGACCGATGCCCGATCGTACGCCACACAACACGCGGGAGCGAATCTCGATTCGAAGGACGAGCAGTTTGAGGTAAATATCGGGAATTTTAATTCGGTGGAGGAATATAATGACGCGAAGCTTCGGGATCGGGATTTCGACCTGCTCTATGATCCCCAATCCTCCTATGCCTGGCGATGGGAGAACGATGCGAGTCGGCTCCAGTTTAAAGACCAGCGCATTCGGAGCGATGAAGTATTTCAGGGAGCGAGGTTCGTTGTGGGGGCTCTTGTGCTGAACCGGATTATTTCCGCGATCTCTGCCGGTCGGTCAGCATCCGCCTACAACAGGAGTTTGGTGGCTGAATCCGCCTGGCGATTCGGTGCCGATGTCTCAGGCGGAATTCTCCGGCCGCATGGCCTGGAACTGAAAATCACGAGAAGGTTCTAAACAGTCCAACGGTGCGAACAAAATCCCGCCCCCTCTGGAGCGGGATTTTGTGTTTCTAACGATGAGAAATATCAAGTTCATCATTGAATACGACGGAACGAATTACGTCGGGTGGCAGGTTCAACCGAACGGACCCTCTGTCCAACAGACTCTCGAAGAAGGACTGCGGCGACTCCTGCAGGAGAATGTTCAGTTGACCGGGGCAGGGAGGACGGACTCGGGTGTGCACGCCCGCGGGCAGGTTGCAAACTGCAGAGTAGGGAGTGAACTCTCGCCTGACTCTCTTCGGAGAGGTTTGAATGCGCTGATCCCAAATGATATCGTGGTCCTCGCCGCTGAGGAGGTTCCCGACTCTTTCCATGCACGCAACAGTGCCAGGGAACGATTCTATCGGTATCAGCTTGCCCTGGTTGAAACGGCATTGGAGCGGACACTCTCGTGGTATGTGGGTGGTTACACACTCGATCTTCCGGTCATGATCGCGTGTGCAGCGCAGATTGTCGGTGAACATGACTTTACCTCGTTTTCCAGACTCGATGCCGGACGGGACAATTTCCTCTGTGCTGTGCAACGTGCGGAGTGGAGAAGAGAAGGCTCCAATCTCATTTTCGAAATCTCCGCAAACCGTTTTTTGCACGGGATGGTGAGAACGCTGGTCGGTACCATGGTTGAGATCGGACGAGGGCATCGACCCTTTCAGGAGTTTGAGGACATTATCAAGGCGAAGGATCGTCGAGTGGCCGGCATGGCCGCGCCCGCAAAAGGTTTGTTTCTTGAAAAAATAGTGTATTGATCATTATTTGCATCTTGCTTGCGTTTGGTTTACATTATTTTCTATGATCAAAGAGGCAATTGGAAAACTTGCGGCACGGCAATCTTTATCATCGGGGGAAGCCTACGCGGCCATGGAGGAGATCATGTCCGGAACGGCAACGGAGGCCCATATCGCAGCTTTCCTGATGGGGTTGCGCCTCAAAGGGGAAACGGTTGAGGAAATTGCCGGATGTGCGCGTGCCATGAGAGCCAAGTCGACCAGGATCCAATCCAACCACCCCGTGATTACCGACACGTGCGGGACGGGAGGGGATGCTTCCGGCACCTTCAACATTTCGACCACGGCGGCGATCATCGCAAGCGCGGCAGGGGCGATTGTCGCGAAACACGGGAACAGGGCTGTCTCCAGCAAGAGCGGCAGTGCAGATGTCCTCAAAGCTTTGGGCGTCAACATCGATCTTCCCATCGAGCATGTTGCCTCGGTCCTGGACGAAGTCGGGATAACCTTTCTCTTCGCGCCGATGATGCATGGGGCGATGAAATTCGCAGCTCCCGTACGGCGGGATCTGGGCATTCGAACGATTTTCAACATCCTCGGGCCTTTGACCAATCCTGCGGGTGCAAATCGGCAACTTCTCGGGGTCTTTAGTCCCGGATTGACGGAAGTCATGGCCGGTGTTCTGCTGGAATTAGGGTCAGAACACGCCCTTGTTGTCCACGGGGAGGGGGGCTTTGATGAACTTTCTTCGCTTGGATCGACAAGGGTGAGCGAGTTGAAGGACGGAAGGGTGACTACCTACACCCTTCATGCGAAAGATCTTGGGATCAAGCCGGGCGCGTTAGAGGACCTTCGGGGAGGGGATGCATCCGTGAATGCGGAAATGACACGATCGATCCTCGCGGGGCGGGATGGTGCTCCCGCCGAAATCGCAATTCTGAATGCGGGTGGAGCGCTGCTGGTTGCCGGAAAAGCGAATTCCGTGAAGGAAGGGATGGCATTCGGCAGGGATGCAATTCGCACCGGTGCGGCAACCCGCAAACTTCACGATTGGATAGAAGCCACAAACAGCCGATAGCATCCGATTGAATCCACTTTCTCAAATCATTAAAGACCAATTAGTCCGGTGGGGACTTCTGAAGGCGAGACTATCCGAAGAAGAACTCAGGCAGGTTCTTGAGGCCAGCACTCTGTCGGGGACGCTCAATAAAACCGAGCACGAACTGATCAAGAGTATCTTCGAGTTCACGGATACGACCGTTAAGGAGATCATGATTCCCCGGCCGGACATCGTTGCCCTGGATATCTCCCTGCCCACGGATGCCGTCGTCCGGAGAGTGATAGAGGAGGGATATTCCCGATTGCCGGTGTACCGCGACAGTATCGACCACATCATTGGGGTCATCTACAGCAAGGACCTCCTGAGTCTCCTCGAACATCGCTCCCTGATCGTTTTCCAGGATATTATCCGGCCTGCGTTTTTTGTCCCGGAATCGAAGAAGATCAGCGAGTTGTTGCGGGAATTCCAGCAGAACAAGGCGCATCTCGCGGTTGTGGTGGATGAGTTCGGTGGCACCGAAGGCATTGTGACGATGGAGGACATCGTGGAGGAGATCGTCGGGGAAATCCATGATGAGTATGACGAGGTGAGCAAGGCTGTCGAGGCCTCCAAGGATGGCTCGGTGATCGTCGACGCCCACGTCTCCGTGGCTGATTTTAACGGTCAGTTTGCCGCGGATATTCCGGACTCTTCCGATTACGAGACGCTGGCGGGTTTCCTCCAGAAAGTCTCCGGGAGATTGCCGGATGTGAACGATGAGATCCGATATGATAATTTCACATTCATCATTCTTTCGAAGAGCGCCCGGAGAATTCGCCAAGTCAAGGTAATCTGTGCGCCGGAGCGTCCGGTCGCGGCGCAGGAAGCCGGATGAGCATCCTACGGACCATTCTTGAAAATAAACTTCTTGAAGTGGAAGAGGCAAGGGGCCGGATTCCACTTGCCGCTCTGAAAGAACGCCTCAACAATGCTCCACTCCATCGTCCGTTTGCAGCCGCATTGAGACGAACGGAGATTTCCGTTATCGCGGAAATCAAGAAAGCATCCCCCTCAAGGGGAATTCTTGTGAGAAACTTTGACCATCGGAAACTGGCAGACGAATTCAAACGAGGCGGGGCAAGCGCCCTCTCCGTTCTGACCGATAAGAAATACTTTCAAGGCGACCCGGCGTTTTTGATAGAGATCCGGGATACGGTGGACCTTCCTCTTCTTCGAAAAGACTTTATCATCGACGAATACCAGGTTTATGAATCGAAACTCCTCGGTGCCGATGCGATCCTGTTGATCGTCAAGGCGCTCTCCCGGGAACAATTGGAGCGGTTGCATGCGGCGGCCCTCTCGATTAATCTCGAGGTTTTGGTCGAAACCCACACGCGGGAAGAGATCGCCGAGGCGAACAGGATCGGTGCCGGGATGATCGGGATCAACAACAGGGATCTCGAATCCTTCGAGGTGTCCCTCGACCGTTCGTTGGAGCTCCGGCACTATATTCGCCCGGAGGCCCTGGCTGTCAGCGAGAGCGGAATTCAAACAGCGGAAGACAGAGTCAAACTCAAGAACGCCGGTTTTCAAGCGATCCTCGTGGGTGAGGGGTTGGTGATGCGCGGAAATCCGGCAGAAGCCCTTCAAGACCTTGTTCGGAAATAGACCTCAGGAACTCTTTGTCAAGATCTGCGGCATCACCAATCTCGATGATGCCCTCCATGCAGTCCGCTGCGGGACGGATGCGTTGGGATTTGTCTTTCACGAAGAAAGCCCGAGGTTCATTTCGCACTACCATGCAGCCGAGATTGTCCGAAAGCTGCCTGATCATATTTCCAAGATCGGCGTGTTTGTCCATGCGGACAGGAAGTTCATTCATGAAGTTGTGAAGCGGATCAACCTGAGTGCCGTTCAACTCTATGGCAACGAAGGACCCGACGACCTGGTCAACTATGAAACAAGTGTCATCAAGGCGGTTCGTGTCGGAGAAGGCTTTGATGTAGAGACGCTCAGGAATTACATCGTGGATGCTTTTCTGCTCGATACCCATCAGAAAGGACAGTACGGAGGGACGGGGAAAACATTCGACTGGAATAATGCTGTGAGGGCGAAGGAGTACGGCCGTGTGATCCTTTCCGGCGGTCTGTCGCCCGAAAACATCGAGGCTGCAGTTCGGTTCGTTCAACCCTACGGGGTCGATGTCAGCAGCGGAGTTGAAGCGAGCCCCGGGAAAAAAGACCCAGCGAAGGTGAAGGAGTTTATCGTGCGCGCCAAGAGCATCCCGATGGACTATGATGAGCAGGAAGACGAGGAGTAAATGAGCAAGATCAAACAGGCCATAAAGAGCTCCGCTGCACCCACCACGGTGCTTCCGGATGAGTCCGGCCACTTTGGTATCTACGGCGGGAGATATATTCCCGAAACTCTGATGCCTGCTGCGGTGGAATTGGCGACGAAGTACGCCGCTCTCCGGCACGATGCAGGCTTCCAAAAGGAACTGGCAGACGATTTGAAGCATTTCGTCGGGAGACCGACCCCCTTATATTTTGCCCGGCGACTTACGGAGCATTTCGGGGGAGCAAGAATTTATCTGAAAAGGGAAGACCTTTGCCACACGGGCGCCCACAAGATTAACAACACAGTCGGCCAGATTTTAATCGCAAGGAGGATGGGGAAACGGAGGATCATAGCTGAGACGGGGGCCGGACAGCATGGCGTTGCCGTTGCGACGGTCTGTGCCCGCTTTGGCCTCGCATGCGTCGTGTATATGGGCGAGGAAGACATGCATCGGCAGGCTCCGAACGTGGTGCGCATGAAGCTTCTTGGAGCTGACGTGCGGCCTGTGACAAGCGGAAGCCGTACCCTGAAGGATGCCACCAGTGAGGCCATCCGGGATTGGGTCACAAATGTCGAATCAACCTTTTACATTATCGGGTCTGTTGTCGGAATGCATCCCTATCCGATGATGGTGCGGGATTTTCAAAGCGTCATCGGTCATGAAACCAGGGAACAGGTGCTCAGCCTTGAAGGAAAGCTGCCGGATGCCATCATGGCGTGTGTAGGAGGGGGAAGTAACGCCATGGGAATTTTTTATCCCTTCCTCGACGATGCGGAAACGGTGGAACTGATCGGTGTCGAAGCAGCCGGATTGGGATTGGAAAGCGGCAAGCACTCCGCGTCACTCACGGCGGGGACCCCCGGAGTGTTGCACGGGGCGATGCAGTACCTCCTCCAGGATGAAAATGGGCAGGTCCGGATCGCTCATTCCATTTCAGCGGGACTCGATTATCCCGGGGTCGGGCCCGAACATTCGTTTCTCAAGGATGCAGGGAAAGTCCGGTACACTTCTGTTACGGACACGCAGGCACTGGACGCATTCACACTGCTGGCTTCTCTTGAAGGAATCATCCCGGCACTGGAAAGCGCTCATGCGATAGCCGCTCTCTCGAGCGAGGCGTCGAAGCGTGCACGGGACGAAGTTGTTGTCGTCAATCTCTCCGGAAGGGGCGATAAGGATCTTGCCACCGTCATGAACGCGCTCGACCTCTGATCCGTGATTGACTCTCCCGTTCGATATGGGTCAAACGTTCCATCCGACATCGCCCGGAAAGCCTCTCGTTGTCTCTCAACCCTGCCATAACCGAAACTCCTGTGCGCTCTGAAGTCCCTTCCGAACTGCCTGAACGCTCTCTCGTTCGCAACTCTCTCTTTAACGGTTTGGGTTTCGTCTGGTCTGCTGCCGTTCTTTTCTTCCAGGTTACCTATATTCTCCACGCGCTGGGCGCGGAGATCTACGGCATCTGGGCTCTCTGCCTGATCCTCAGCTCCACCTTCACGATTGCCGACTTCGGGATGTCTGCGACCATCGTCAAGTTTGTTTCTGAGTACAGGGCGAAGGGGCAGTTGGAGGAGGTGAACCGCGTTCTTGCCAATAGCCTTCTTTTTTATCTTGCCATTGATGTGGCAATCCTTCCGTTGGTTCTTGTGATTCCTGCAATACTTGAGTTTCTGAGCGTCCCGGGGGATCTTCTCCCCCTCGCCGTCACCGGAGCGACGATCGCCCTGCTGAATTTCATGTTGACGATGACCGGCGTGAATATCCTGGCTGGCTTACTGCAGGGCTACCATCGAATGGATGTCACCAACCGTGTGACCATGGCCATTGGTATCCCAAAAATTATGGGGACGATTGCGGCGATAGAGCTTGGATACGGATTACTCGGTGTCATGGTGAGCGACTTCCTCATGGTCTTCCTGACAGTCGCCGTTCTTCGACATCGCGCCGCCGTGATTGTCCCTGGGGCTGTCTTCGCGGTGCGGTACCGTTCGTGGAGCACTTTCAAGGCTATTTTTCGTTTCGGCATAACATTGCAGGCGAGCATGATCTCCGGGCTCATCAATTTTCATTTTGACAAGCTCGTGCTGTCGAAGTTCCTTGGATTGGCTTTCCTGACCTATTACGACCTGGGATCGAGGGTGGTGGGAAAAATCAGGGGTCTGCCACTTATCGTTGCGACAGCCTTGCTGCCGGAGTTCTCGCGTCTTCAGGCACTGCAGGACCTCGCTTCGATCAGGGAAGTGTACGACAAGAGCTCCAAGGTGATGCTGGTGTTTCTCCTGCCGGTGTTCGGAACCATCGCGCTGGTTTCCGATCTGCTTGTCAACCTCTGGCTGGGGCCGGGGTACGAGCTTGCCGCCCTCACACTGCGCGTGCTTGCTTTCTCCTATTGCGTAAATGTGTTTACAGCTGTGGTATCGAATGCTTCAAAAGGGCTCGGCCATCCGGAGATCGAGGCCAAAACCGCCGGAATTCAGGTCGTCCTGAACGTTCTCCTCAGTCCCTTGCTTGTTCTTCAATTCGGATTTCCCGGTGCGCTGATTGGAACGAGCATAGCCCTGGTTGGAGGGGCTGCGTACTACATGGTGAAGGTCAACAGGCTTCTTGGCGTTCGGTGGAGTGAATTTACGGCGAAAATCCTGCGCCAACCGCTTCTCTTCTCGGCGGCAAGCCTGATCCTGGCAGGGGGGACCCTGATACTGGGGGTGGAAGCAGGACTTGGGACTTCCTTCGAAGGCAGGGCGGCTCTCCTTGTTGGTGTTTCCATAATTTCCATGGGACTCTTCTACACCCTCCTTCTCAAGAGTTCGTATATTGATCCATCCGAACGTGCCCGATGGAAACGCGCGTGGCGGCAAATTCTTCCAGGCAGGTAAGCGGCACTTCTATGAGACTCTCGGTTATCATTGTGAATTATAACGGAGGCGAAGTTCTTCCGGAATGCCTGGCAAATCTGAAACACTTCGGATGCCAGGATGATTGCGAGGTGCTGGTCGTCGATAATGCCTCAAGCGACAACAGCGTCGGATCTCTCAGGGATCTTTTTCCATGGGTTACGGTTATTGAAAACGGGGAAAACCTTGGATTCGCACGAGGATGTAACGTGGGGATACGCGCCTCGAAGGGAAGAATGATCCTTTTCTTGAATCCCGATACACGCTTCCTGAATGATGCGCTCTCCGCGCTCGTCGACTTTCTTGAAAAGAACCCTTCACTTGGGTTGATTGGCCCTCGCATGGTCTATCCCGATGGGGAATTCCAGCTCTCCTGTGGTTCACTCCCGACAGCGTTTAGGGAAATCAGGGACAAAATCCTGTATGCTTCCGCGAAAAAAAACGTTCCCGGGGTTCGTTTTCTCCTGGATCGGACCTACGGGCGGGTTCGGACCGTCGGTTGGCTGACGGGTGCATGTTTGCTTGGCCGGCGAGAAGCACTCGAGGAAGTCCACGGTTGTGATGAGCGAATCTTCATGTATTTTGAGGATAAGGATCTCTGCAAGCGGATTGCGGAGGCCGGATGGGGAGTTGTCTACTATCCCGGAGCGGTTGTCTCCCACATGCTCGGGAAGAGTTCGAAAGATTCCGACGCCAACCGGCTCAGGGGTATCTATCGGACAAGTCAACGGTATTATTACGAGAAGCATCTGGGCACGATTGATCGCGCTCTTCTCAAAGTATATCTTGTACTTAGGAGCGCGATTGGGTTTGGATAATTCTCTTCGAATACTTCAGCTTATTGATGACGCCACCGTCGGCGGCGGACAGCAGCATGTGCTTTTGCTTTCCCGCGGACTGAAGGCCCGCGGGTTCAACGTAACTGTCGCCTGCGCCGCAAACGGATACCTCGTGCATGAACTTCATAAATTGTCGATCCCGGTTGTGCCTATCGCCCTTTCGAACAGGATTTCCTTTGGCCAGCTCTTTCGCCTGAAGATACTCTGCAAGGAACTGAGGGTCGATGTTCTTCATAGTCATGGAGGAACGGCGGGGCTTTGGGGCAGACTTGCCGGGATGTGGTCAAAAGTTCCAGTCCGGATACACACGCATCACGGTTTGCATGCGCTTCACTGGAATCGCTCACTCAGCGCGATCGCCGCGCAGGGAGTGGAACGGCTTTTAAAGCGGTCGGTATCGTCCGTGATTTGTGTCTCGGAGGGAGAAGCCCGCCTCGGAATCCTCCGCAAGGTCATCGACCCTCGGAACTGTGTCGTGATCAGAAATGGGATTGATCTCCAGGACTATGAGCATCTTTCGGATCCGCAATCCCTCCGGAAGGAATTTAGACTTCTTCCTGATCATATCGTCATAGGAACGGTGGGACGTTTTCACGTTCAGAAGGGGTACGAATATCTCATCCGGGCAATACCGATCGTCCTCGAACAGCATCCCAATGCACGGTTCCTCCTGGCGGGGGAGGGGGAATTGCTTGAGTCCGTCCGGTCAATGATTGCTTCCTCCGGACTGGCGGAAAAGGTGATTCTGACCGGTGCGCGGTATGATATTCCAAACTTCCTTGGCTCGATGGATATTTTTGTCTTACCTTCCTTATGGGAAGGTTATCCGCTCTCCTTGCTGGAAGCGTCCGCGGCGGGAAAAGCGATCGTGGCGACGGACGTCGAAGGGAATAATGAAATCGTCCGGCAGCGTGTCAACGGACTGCTTGTCCCGCCACGGGATCCAGATGCGCTTGCATGTGCGATCGGGGAACTGATCTCCGATGTTGCGTTACGCAATCGACTGGGAGCATCCGCAAGGGAGATCGCCCGGTCATCCTATTCCAGTGAGCTCATGATTGATTCCATAGCAACCTTGTACCGTAAATCCTATGAAGCAAATCAAAACGTATAAGCGAATCGGAGTTTTCGGAGGATCGTTTGATCCACCTCATATCGGCCATTGCGTCATAGCGGCGACCGCTGCCGAACAACTCCGGCTCGATAAAGTGATCTTTGTGCCGGCCTACATTCCTCCTCATAAGAAGCATCGCTCCACTTCGACCGCCCGCCATCGGCTTGCGATGACACGGTTGGCTCTTCGGGGAGACGAGCGCTTCGCTTGCTCCGACCTTGAAGTACGGCGCAAGGGTGTCTCCTATACCGTCGATACATTGCGGAGCATGAAGCAGCGGTATTCCGATGCCGAATTGTTCCTCATTATTGGTGGAGATTCTTTGGCCATGTTCCCTTCCTGGCGCGAGCCGGAGAATATCGTAAGACTGGCACGGCTTGCCGTCTATGTTCGGCCAGATTTTCCGTCCAAAATAAAGTGGAAGGGATTCAAGCACATCGATCACGTTGTCGGTCCTTTGTTGGAGATTTCCTCCTCCACGATCAGGGGCATGGTCGCACGCGGTAAGTCGGCGAGGTATTTCGTGCCGGACTCCGTTGACCGGTATATTCGGTCGCATAAATTGTATCGTCGAAAGAAACGTTGATGAAATGCACTGTCCCACTTGATCAAGCCTGGAGGATCGTCCGGGCGGACCATCACGATCCGTTCAGCGTGCTGGGTGCGCACGTCATCAAGTACGGCAGCGTCCCGGCGGTCGCTGTACGGGTGTTTTACCCAGATGCCCTTTCGGCGGAGGTGATAGAACAGGAGAAGGGGGAAGAGGCGAAAGCGTCTTCGATGACCCGGATTATCGATGAGGGATTCTTCGAGGCCGTTTTTCCCTCCCACAAGGATGTTTTCCAATACCAGGTCCGCGTCCAGCGGAAGGATGGCGGTATCGATATTTTTCATGATCCCTACTCGTTTCTTCCGACGCTTTCTGAATTCGACCTGTATCTCTTCAACGCCGGTGATCACCACAGGATTTATGAGAGACTCGGCGCTCATTCCGTTGAGATAAACGGATTTCAGGGAGTCCGGTTTGCGGTGTGGGCCCCATCGGCAAAAGGTGTCAGCGTGATCGGAAGTTTCAACGGATGGGATCGCAGACGACATGCGATGAGAGTCCTCGGTTCATCCGGTGTTTGGGAATTATTCATCCCCGGTTTGCGTGAGGGAGAACTCTATAAGTTTCAGATCAAAACACGACAAGGAACGATCCTGGATAAAAGCGATCCGTACGCTTTTGAAATGGAACTGCGTCCGAGCACGGCCTCGAGAATCAATTTTCTCGAAGGGTTTGCATGGAGCGACGCAGCATGGCTGAAGGAGCGGGAGAAGAAGGAACAGTCCTCCAAGCCCATGTCCATCTACGAGGTACACCTTGGCTCGTGGGCGAGAATCCCGGAGGAGGGAAACCGTTGGTTAACATACCGGGAGCTGGCTGAGAACCTCGTGGAGTATGTCCTGAAGCGCGGGTTTACGCATCTTGAACTCATGCCGGTGATGGAGCATCCGTTTGACGGATCATGGGGATATCAGGTCACAGGATACTTTGCCCCAACCAGCCGGTTCGGTCGCCCGCAGGACTTCATGTATTTCGTTGACTACTGTCATCAGCACGGGATCGGCGTGATCCTCGATTGGGTGCCCGCCCATTTTCCGAAGGACATGTATGCCCTTGCCCTGTTCGACGGCACCCATCTCTACGAACATGATGACCCGCGTAAAGGGGAGCATCAGGATTGGGGAACGTATATATTCAACTACGGCCGCCATGAGGTCCGGAACCTGCTGATCAGCAACGCCCTGTACTGGATCGACCGGTACCATATCGACGGGCTCAGGATCGACGCCGTCGCTTCGATGCTTTACCTGGACTACTCCCGCAAGCAAGGGGAATGGTTGCCAAATCAATATGGGGGCCGTGAGAACATCGAGGCACTGCAGTTTCTGAAGCAACTCAACGGTGTCGTGCACCATTATTATCCCGGAGTCCTGACGATCGCCGAAGAGTCCACGGCCTGGCCGGGCGTAACAAACAGTATGGATCATGGCGGGCTGGGCTTCGACCTGAAGTGGAATATGGGCTGGATGCACGATACCCTTGTGTACTTTTCGAAAGATCCCATCCACCGGTCACATCACCAGGGTGACCTCACCTTTGCTTTGCTTTATGCCTTCACCGAACGGTTCCTTCTTCCCCTTTCTCATGATGAGGTGGTCCATGGGAAACGATCATTGCTGGAGAAAATGCCGGGCGACGATTGGCAAAAGTTCGCGAACCTCAGGGCCTTGTACGCTCTGATGTTCGCTTTTCCGGGCAAGAAACTTCTGTTTATGGGTGGGGAGCTGGGGCAACGAAATGAATGGAACCACGAAGCTTCCGTTGACTGGCATCTCCTGCAACACGATTCCCACTCGGGGTTGCTACGGTGCATCGACGATCTCCATTCCGTCTATCGCCGCGAGTTGTGCATGTATGAAGCGGATTTTGACCCTTCAGGTTTCGAGTGGATCGATTTCCAGGACGAGGGGGGGAGTATCATCTCGTTTCTCCGCAAATCCCGTGATGCCAGGGAACGGCTGGTCATTGTCTGCAACTTCACCCCGGTTCCACGCACGGGGTATCGTATCGGTGTTCCCGATCCCGGGATCTATCGGGAAATCCTCAACAGCGATTCATCCTACTATGGGGGGGGGAATGTCGGAAATTCAGGCGAAATCAAAGCAGAACCGGTTCCACACCATAACAGACAATACTCCCTGAACCTTTCGTTGCCCCCCCTCGGCGTCCTGTATATGAAGAGAACGGAAGAAAGGGCGGATGATCGGACCGGCCGGATTCCCTCTCCGTGAAAGCTTTTTTCCTCGTTGTGGTACTGCTCCATAAAAATCCCCCGACGGATGCAACCATTTTCCCGTTTGATCGTCTAAATCCAGTATTGCATCTGTCAAAGAATCCTTGTATCCTCACCAACCCTCGAAGCAACCCATTACCGATCGTCTGTTCATAGTTCCCATCCCAATCACCATTACCATGAGGTTCGTATGAAACGAATGCTTCCAGTCGTTTGCATTCTCCTGGCTGTCAGCCTGCTTGCAGGATGTGCCGCCTCGTCGAAAACGCCCCAACAGTCCGGAGGAGCTTCCGGGACTCCACCTGCGTCCGCCCTCAAGTCGATTAAGGAAGTTGTCAAATCGAGCAAGAAGTACGACGGACTCTTTACACTCTACCAGGACACCACGGATGGTTCGATTCACATGTTGGTGAAGAAGGATCAAATCGATAAGGAGTACATTTATTTCAGTGTGACGGTGGATGGGATTGTCGATGTCGGACACTTCAGGGGAAATTACAGGGATAACAAGATTTTTTCCGTCAGAAAATACTTTAACCGGATCGAGTTTGTGAATGAGAACACCTCATTCTATTTCGACAAGAACAATGCCCTGAGCAAGGCGGCGGAAGCGAATGTTAATAACGCATTGCTTGCTTCACAAAAAATTGTGGCACAGGATTCTGCCAAAACGGAGTACCTCATCAAGGCGGACGATGTTTTTATCGCCGAGCATCTGCATCAGGTCAAGCCGACTCCCAACCCCCTGGCACGCCCGGGGACGACATTCTCCCTGGGAACCCTCAGCAAGGATAAGAGTAAGGTCGTCCGGATTAAGAACTATCCGGCGAACACCGATGTGACCGTCGATTATGTTTATGAGAATCCGGCCCCCCTTGTCGGCGGCGGTGAAGATGTGACCGACCCACGGTTTGTCACCATTACCCTGCAGCACAGCCTTATTGAAGTCCCCAAGAACGATTTTGAGGTTCGCTATGACGATCCTCGCGTAGGATACTTCACGCAACGGATTACCGATTTGACAAGCACTTCCGCGACGCCGTACCGTGATGCAATCAACCGCTGGAATCTGAAGAAGAGCGATCCGAATGCGGCCCTCTCCGAACCGGTGGAGCCGATATTGTGGTGGATTGAAAACACCACTCCCAGGGAATTTCGGCAGACCATCAAGGACGCGACGCTCGCCTGGAACAAAGCCTTTGAGGCGGCCGGTTTCCGTAATGCCGTCCAGGTGAAGGAGCAACCAGATGATGCGGAGTGGGACGCGGGTGATATCCGCTACAACGTATTACGCTGGACCGCTTCTCCGCGACCCCCGTTTGGAGGTTACGGACCGAGCTTCACCAACCCCCGTACCGGTCAGATTATCGGTGCCGATGTCATGCTCGAATACACCTTCATTACCAGCCGCCTCCTCCGTGAAGGATTGTTCAGCTCGGCCGCCCTCGCGTTCGACGACCAGCACGACTCCAGTGATCCCCGAACTTGCTCGGCCGGAGCAGGGTTGCAGCAACAGCTCCTGTTCGGCCTTCAGGCGATGGAGGCCTTTGGAGCTTCCGAGATGGAGAAATCCGACCTGGTGAAACACTCGATTTATTACCTCATCCTTCACGAAGTCGGGCACACGCTTGGCTTGAACCATAATATGAAGGCCAGCTATTTTCACTCCCCACAAGAGATCAATAACAAGGCCATGACGTCCAAGACAGGTCTTATGGCTTCCGTCATGGATTATCCCGCCCTCAACTTCTCGCCGGATCGCTCGAACCAGGGAGAATATACTATCACGACTCCGGGTCCGTACGATGTGTGGGCTATTGAATTTGGATACTCTCCCGCCGTCAGTGATTGGGCCGCGGAGAAGGAGCGTCTCTCAAAAATCCTCTCCCGTTCCGCGGAACCTTCCTTGATCTTCGGGAACGATGCGGATGACATGCGCGCCCCGGGCAAAGCCATTGACCCCCGTGTCATGCTGTTCGACCTCTCCAGTGACCCATTGACCTATTCAGCCCAGCGCATCGGACTTGTCCAGACGACGATGGGAAAGATCAAGGAGAAGTACAGCAAGCCGGGCCAGTCGTATCATGAACTTCGGACCGCTTATTTGATCCTCACCGGCGAGGTCGCCAGTGCGGTGACGGTGGCTTCCCGTTATATCGGAGGAGTCTATGTCGACCGCGCCTTCGTCGGGCAGGCTGGGGGAACGAAGCCCTTTACTCCGGTCAGCAAGGCAGATCAGAAGCGGGCCATGAACCTCCTGGCAGCGAATCTCTTTGGGGTGAATGCATTCAAGGAGCCGGCGGGACTTTATGACTATCTGCAGATGCAGCGCCGCGGCTTTAACTTCTTCGCCATCTCGGAAGACCCGAAGCCTCATGACCGCGTTCTGAACATTCAACGGAATGTCCTCAACCACCTGCTCCATCCGAATGTCATGACGCGTATTGTGGACTCTCGCCTGTACGGAAACCAATACTTTCTCAGTGAGGTGATGGAAGATCTGACAAACTCGATCTTTAAGGATGATCTTGCGGGCACCGTGACTTCCTTCCGTCAAAACCTTCAGTTGGAGTACGTGAATCGTCTCGGCGGGATGATTTCCCCGGAAGGGAAGGCGCGCTATAATTTTGCGGCACAATCGGCGGCCCTGTATCACCTGAAGAGCATCGAGCGGTCGTTGAAAGGCAAGAGTGGACCGAATACAGAAACGTCAGCCCATACACAAAATGTTCTCCATACCATTGCCATGGCCATGGAGGCGAAGTAGCAGTACCCACTCCACCGAAGAATCGTACACCAAACGGGGCGACATGGTGTTGCCCCGTTTCGTTTGTGCCCACTATGGCATTTGCAGAAGGGATGAAAGAGCTTATCCGGAGATTCCCTGTTGTTTCCCCGTCTGATTCTTCCAGAGGTAATACACGGGAACACCGAGAGCCAGAAACCCCAATCCGGCGAACGATTCCGCCGGTTTTTCAATCATCGTATAACAGACGAACAGGGTGGAAAGGATGATAAAGAGAAGCGAGGTGAAGGGATAGCCCAGGGTCTTATACGGCCGTTCGGCGTGTGGAATGCGTTTCCGGAAAACAAATACGCTTAAAGCGGCAAGGGAGAAGAAAATCCAATCCGTGAAGACGACGTAGGAGATGAGCTTCTCATAGGTCCCCCAGAAGAAGAGCAGCAAGATCGCCCACGCCGACTGGAACACGATGGCGAACATAGGCGTACGGAACCGGGGATGGACTTCAGCAACTCGCTTGAAGAATACCCCATCGTTTGCCATGGCATAGTAAATGCGGGGGGCAGTGAGAGTATAGATTCCCGTCGTCCCGAAGGTTGAGATGAAGATCGTCAACGCGATGATGGTACCGCCGACCGGGCCGAGAATGACACTGATAGCGTCCGATGCAACGCGGGGAGATCCGGCGATCGCGTCGATCGGCATGAGGAACATGTACGCGACGTTTGCCAGCATGTACACCACGGCGACGGCCAACGCGCCGAAGATCAGAGAGAGGGGAATGGTCCGTTTCGGGTCTTTTGCTTCCGCGGCAGTAAAGGTCGCATGCTGCCATCCTCCGTACGACCACATGACACTGACGAATGCGAGCGTCAGAGCGCTGGCCAACCCGTTCGGAAGATCTCCCAGCGGTGCGCTGAAGTCGGTGGTGGAACTCGAGCCCCAGCCGAGACCGACGGTCACCAGGATGGCGATTCCGATGAGCTTCAGAATGGTGAAGAGATCGGAAAATATTCCCCCCGCCTTGACACCGAGGACGTTGATGATGGTGACGAGGATGATCCCGACGATCGCCACGACGAGCGTCCCTGTCTGAGAAAGGGGAACAAAGTACCCGAAGTACGTGGAAAACCCTATCGCCAGTGCCGCAAGCGCTCCGGTGTTCGCGACCAGGAAATAAGCCCACCCATAGAGGAAACCGACCAAACCACCGTAGGCTTCTGTCAGGAATACGTACACCCCTCCGGCCCGGGGGTACATGGCCCCAAGCTCGGCAAATGTGAGGGCGCCGCAGAGGGCCATGACACCACCGGCAAACCACACGCCAAGGATCCAAAGCGGGGAAGGGAGCGCGTTGGCGACGAGGGCTGGTGTGAGAAAAATCCCCGAGCCAATCGACGATCCAATCGCGATCATGGTGAGATCGAAGAGACTCAGGTCGCGCTTGAGTTCAGCCATGGACTGTGGGATGGAGTGGTGGTGAATGTCAAGAAATCACGTCGTGAATGTCTTCATGATCGCTCCACGCTCTACACGGTCTCGTTAATCGCCGAAGCTGATGCCCAGATCGCGGGCGCTCAGAATTGTGTCACAGTCCAGTGGAACTGCTTTCATCCGGCCGGTCACCTGATCGAGCGGCACATACCGGACGGTTGGCGGATCAAGAGCCACCATCACGTTGGTTTTTCCCTCATCCAGGGCGCGCACGGCCGCTGCACCGAAGCGAAGGGAAATCAACCGATCGAACGTCGTCGGTGTTCCTCCGCGGAGAAGGTGGCCAAGTACTACGCAGCGCGCTTCTTTTCCGGTAAGCGCCTGAAGGTCCCCGGCGATCCTTTCCCCGACGCCTCCCAGACGCTCAGCCCTCCCCAACTCCTTGGAAACAACGGAAGTCGCTCCCCCCTTGGGTTTTGCCCCTTCGGCAACAACGACAATCGTAAATTTCGCCCCCAATTTATCCCGCTCCTTGATCTTCCTCGCAACTTTCGGAAGGTCATACGGGATCTCCGGGATAAGAATGACATCGGCGCTTGAGGAAACGCCACTGTTGAGTGCAATCCAACCGGCATAACGTCCCATGACTTCAACCACCATCACGCGTTGATGGGACTCCGCAGTCGAGTGAAGCCGGTCAATGCAGAGCGTTGCGAAGGAGACCGCCGTGTCGAATCCGAAGGTAATGACGGTCTTGTCAAGGTCGTTATCGATGGTCTTTGGAACCCCCACAACAGCCAGGCCCTTCTCGGCGAGGCCGTGCGAAATAGTGAGAGACCCGTCGCCGCCGACAGCAACAAGGGCATCGATTTTATGTTTCTTGAAAGCCTGGATGATCTCGTCCGACCGATCCTTCTCATACATGGTCCCGTCTTTTCTTTTTGTCGGATACTTGAAGGGATTTCCTTTGTTTGTCGTCCCAAGGATCGTTCCGCCCAGGTGCGTAATCCCGCGCACGTGTTCCCTCGTGAGGTTTATGAGTCCTCCGTCGGGATATTGGTCGGGAAGGAAAATACCGTTCAGGCCGTCGCGGATGCCGATGACTTCCCATCCACGGTTGAGCGCCGCGATGGTCACGGCACGGATGACGGCGTTCAGTCCCGGTGCATCCCCGCCGCCGGTGTTGATGGCGATGCGTTTGATAGTTGATCGTGTCATAGAACCTCCAAGAGGATAACGACGGTGCTGACTTAATGTTCACAGGGTTGACGAGGGGGCTGCCGCAACTTCATGAAGTGCCTCCTTCAGGATATCAACGATGCGATTCATTTCATCCGGAGTGTTGTAAAAGTGAGGAGATATCCGGAGTTTTCCATCCCGTAGTGCGATTTGAGCCTGATGTTTTGAAATTGATTGAAAAACGGATTGAGCATCGACGTTCCGCGGGAGTTCCATCGTAACGATCCCTGCCCTCCGTTCCGGCGAAACGGGGGAGATGAGCTTGACGCCGTCGACAAACTGTAATTGGTCTGTCAGGAGTTGGGTTAAGGCAAGAATATGTTTCTCGATCGCCTCGATGCCGTTCTCGAGCAACGTGCTCAGCGCTGCGTGCATTCCCCATATCCCCGGAACGTTCAATGTTCCTCCTTCGTAACGTCGGGCGGACTCGGCGAGCGGTTGCCGGTAATCAAAGAAATCCCATGGGACTTTCACGGAAAGCCAGCCGAGGTGTTTCTGATGAATCCTTTCCTGCAATTGCTCGGAGACATAGAGAAAACCGGTCCCCAGGGGAGCCATCTGCCACTTCTGTCCTCCCGCAGCGAGTGCATCAATCTTCATCGATTGTACATCGATACGCACCGCACCCACAGCTTGAATCCCATCCACCACCAGGAGCACGTTCCTGTCCCGGCAAAGGGAACCGAGTGCCTCGAGATCCGCCCGGAAGCCGGTCAGGAACTGAACTGCACTGATCGCCAACAACCGGGTGCTCGGCTTGATCCTCATTTCAACCTCTTCGGGCGTGAGCATACCATCCGGGCAGGGGATGGTCTCCAATTCGACGCCGGAGCTTCTCAGGTTGAGATACGGCCAGACGTTGGCCGGAAATTCCATGTCGTTTATCAAGATATGATCGCCCGTCGCCCAGGGAAGACCCGCCACGACGGTATTGATCGCATCGGAAGTATTGCCCATCAGTGCGATACGGTCAGCCGATTCTGCGTGGATGAGCCGGGCAACCAACTCCCGGGTTTTTTGAATTTGCGGGAGATCATCAAGAAACGTTTCGATCTTGCCCTCCGAACGGTCTTCAAGATGGCGCTTCATGGAATCGAAGACACGTTGCGAAAGGGGAGAGGTCGCAGCATGGTTGAGGTAAAGAAGCCCCCTGGACGTGTGAGGGAAAAGGGTGCGAATTTCCTGCAACTGTTTCTCAGGTATGAAACGGAGAGTCGGGGTTGGCACAGTTTGGGCGGTTAGGGTCGTAAGAAATACTGCGTGATTATACTCAAAGGAGGAGGGAAAAGCAAGCAGCGATTCGATGCGCAACCGGAGAAGAAATCCCTTGGCTTTATTCACCCATCAGGTCCATCGGACTCTCCAAGGAGAATGCTCCGCTGAGTTTGCCGGCACAGCGGTTGTTTTTGGTTCGCAACTTTCTTAAACTTGGACAATTTCCTCCCCCAATGAGTGAGTTCAAGTTGAAATCGACACTTCCCGATGGAAGGAACGTCATCATAGAGAAGATACCGGGGGGTATCCTTTGGCACGACCGATCTTGTAGTTTTGGTTATCGAGTTTAAGACGTTCGAGGAAACGGAAAAGAAATGAAACACGAACTTCGGCTCAGAGATTCGCTCGGATGGCCCCTCCTCACGGTCATGGTGGTAGCGATTTCCCTCACAGGATTGGACCTTCTCCTGGAACAATTTGCGCCGCGGAAGAGCGCACAGGGGGAAGAGCAACGAGAACTCGTTGCGCGCATTATGAAGCCTTCAGCGGCGAGCCCCGAAGCAGTCGCGATCGCGGAGCGGTTTGACACGGACACGCTGCCGACTTTGCTCCTGGAGGGCGTGGTGCGTCATTTTTCCCAGCAGAATGAAAAAACGATCCTGAGGGTTGACGAGAAGCTTTGGGCAAATAAAGGTACCGACATTCGGCTGGAAATCCTGATGGAGATGATGATCTCCACGCGGGTCAAGGGGTTCATGCCGGTCGCGGAGGTGAGGGACTATGCCACGGAACGATTGATGGTGGATATTCACCTTCCTGACAAGGTTGTGTATTACGATTAAGATGGCTCTGCTCGACACCCCGCCTTGCACACACACTGAATCTTTCGTACCTTGTCACACTTTCTCTTCCCTTGCATCAAAGGCCTTCCTGCCCCCGTAGCTCAGTATGGATAGAGCAGCGGTTTCCTAAACCAGAAGTTACTCTCCGAAAAAGCGAATTCTCGCCGATTTATTTCCGATTGTGCCCAAGTTGTGCCTAAGCGATCACGCTCCGAACATGTGAGCCGATGGTTTGCCACGGCTACTCCGTGAAATAGCCACGGCTATTCCGCGACAAAGCCTTGGAGTAGCCGGGATAGAGTACATGAGATTAGATAAGATGAAATAAGAGTAGAACTGTACAGAGTACATTGTGTCAACGAACCTTCTCACCTTTTTCCAAAGCCTCTGCAAGCTCGCTTAACTCGAAGGTATTGTAGAATGTCTCGGTAGTTTGAAACGAACGGTGATGCATGAGGCGGGACAGTTCGGAAGGATGCACCCCAGCTTTAATCAATCGTTTGCCGTAGGTTTTTTTCAACGAGTGAACAGGCTTGACGCGGGGATTTATTTTGACACCTTTGGCGATCAGCGCATCGACACATTCCCGAGTACGATGAGAGAGGGTTGTCTTGCTTCGATAGCGGAAGACAAACGGGGGGTACATCCGGGGGAGCTTCTCAAAGAAGGATCGCAGGGCTGAGTAGATCGGAAAATACTCAGGCCGACCCTCCTTCTCGTTAAAGTGCTCAATCGTCCCGGCATGCATGTCAACCTGTTCGATCCGCAGGTTGCAGGACTCAGCCGAGCGGAACCCGGTCAGGTAGAGGAACTCAAGCTGGTTTGCAAGATCGGGATCGCCGGGGGAGTCTTGATTCTTGCGGCGAGAGTCAACGTAAGAATTCCGGGCGTAGTCAAAAACAGCCTGAACCTCAGAAAAACCATATAAGACGGGCTTGGGAAACACTGGATGAATACGAACGTCTCGTGTGATGGGATGAGCCTGCAGGTATCCGTGATCGACAGCCCAAGTGAATAGCGGGCCAAGGGCGGTGATGATCCGAGCCGCGTTGATTTCCCCGGAGGCTGAGATCATGGCTTGCCGGAAGGCGAAGAGTTTTTCTTTTGTGAGGGAGGAAACGAAGCAGTTCCCGGTGAAGGCAACAATCCGGGAGACAGAGAGGCGATACCCCGCCTGAGTCTTAGCCTTGCGGGTACCCCCGCGATCCGCGAGGTAGAGATCAAGAAGCTCAGTAACCCGGACAGGCTTCCGGGGAGCAAGATCGAAGTCAAATTGACGTAGACGAATTTTCGCGTCTATTTGCCGAAGCACAATGAGAGCGGAAGCAGGAAAAACATGCTTGCCGCCTCGAATCACCCACCGCTTAACAACAATCCCGGTAGATTTTCGTTTCGCGAATCCGTTCGCATCGGTGTACTTAATCCAAACACTATTTCCGCGACGATAGAGTGATGCCATCACCATCTTTCAGCTTGTGGTACTTAGGGACAAGGTGGACAACCCGACGAATAAGAGAAAGACCGGGAGCGATCATCCGCCTCGATACGGTGACTATGCGAACCATTGAATGTGAGAACTTGAGTATTGTGGCCATGTCGCACGTATAAGATGGGTAGAGTGTAAAGAATGGTAGATTCGGTGAATTGATGGGCCGATCCACCGCGGCAGTTGATTTTCGAGATAACGCAAAGACGGGGAACGACCGAGTACGTTCCGTCAGCGAAGAAGGTGAGAACGAGAGAAGTCTTTCTGTCTTGGGCGGAACCAATAAAGATTGTGTCCCCAGAGAGGTAGCAACGATTGGGGGTCGATTCAGGGACAACCATCCAAAAACCATCCTTGCCGAGATCGTTCACCGGAAGAGTGAATGAGTGAAAAACATCGTGGCTTTCGGGGACAGCAAAAGAATTGATGATGTAGCAACCGAGAGAGAGCGGAAGAGTACATTGATATAGGTGGGGGGTGTCGCGATTGACGACCCCTTGGAAGTGAGACAACCATTTGGGATCGCCTCCATCACCATGACAGGATTGAACAAAAGCAGGTACAGAGTGAGTAGCAATGTTATCGTTTGATATGACTTTCAATTTCCTGTTAAAGACGAAATGGGATATTGGTTTATGCCTCAAACAAATTAGAGGAGAGTGGGGACTATCCACGCTCAGTTGAGTTTCGTATGGGTGATCGTTCC
>JBBEBV010000106.1:4267-6126 GCA_040882165.1 Bacteroidota bacterium | reverse complement strand
AACGAAGGGGCTGCTTTCCCGATTTCGAGGATGTTGATATCGGACGGAAGTTCGTCGTTGACCTTGCGCCTCAGGATTTCCGGTGCCAGCATGGTGGTAACGTCCAGATGGGCCACCTGGCGCAGGGCGTGGACGCCTGCATCGGTCCGGCCGGAGCCGTACACTTCGAACTGCTTGGTGGCAGTCACAACGCCGATCGCATTCGTCAGTTCCCCCTGAACAGTCCGGGCGTTCTTCTGCACCTGCCAGCCGCTGTATCGGGTCCCTTCGTATTCAAGAACAAGTTTAAATCGTGCCATGCGTTTTGAAGAACATCCTATTGCTTTAATCCCGAGGCCAGTCTCGGCGATGAAATAAGTTTCTTGAATTCCTCCCACCGCTTTTCCGGCTTGTCCGCCGTTCCACCGCTTGCTTCAATATGCCGCTTCACCAGGTCCTGCCCCAGGTTGTAGTTGATCACATAGCTTCGGTACTGGTCGATAAAGCGGACGCGCTGCTTTGCCCGTTCCAGAGACATCAGCGCATACTCTTCCAACCACCGTGCGGCCTCGTCCGAATTGATCCGGCCGTTCAGGTAATTTCTTGCCGCTTCATTCCCCGCATAGCTTAGGGCACTTGCCAGTTCGGAGAGCCGGTAATACTTCTCGGCTTGTGAAGTATCGAGTCCGGCAAGGGGGAAGAGCACCGCTTTCTCGAAGGCGATTCTGTCCCCGCCCGGAAACGCGACCTGGATGCCGTAGTTTGCGCTCCCTTCGGCGATGAGCGATTGTGGACTGAAGAGCGGGTACACGCAGAATTCGATCCAACCCCGTTGACGCATCAGGTTTGATTCCAGCAAGACGTTATAGACATGGTGACCGGGATATCCTTCGTGCGCGGCCAGGTCCACCGCCCGGTCGATGTAAATCGGGAGATCGAGATTAATCTGGATAAGACTCTGATGGTCTCCCTTGTACCAATTATAGCCGCTCCAGGATTTGTTCCGGACATACTCGAGGACAAAACTCTCGCCTGGTGGAAGTTCGATGTGTTTCTTCGTCCGCTCGCGCGCTTCCTGGATGGCCACCTGAAAGACCGTATCGAGTTTCGCGGGAGGGATGATAAACCCCTTGCGGAATTGTTCATAGCGCTGTGCGACCGTCCCCTTTCCGGGAAGGAGGGTATTGAATTCATCGAGCACTTTCCGGAAGTGTTCTTCCGGATGGGAGGGGGGCGACACATCGTAGATGGCCAGCGCCTCCTCATCGAATCTGTATGTCTTTCCGCTAAGGATCTCGACCCGCGTCACAAGCGCCTTCAGCTGCTTCAGGAGATATTCGCGGCGCAACTGAATCATCTCGTCGCGGCCCGCAACGTCGATCTTTTCGAGCCGGGCGATCAGTCCGACACCAACTTGCTTCAACGAGTCAAGCGGTTTCTTCGACGCCTGGGCATGTTCCTGCCATTCCTTCGGACCATAGTAGGCGTCCACATAATCGCCGTCATGCTGACCGACATCAAGGACAAGCTTTACGTAGGCTTCGGCAACAGCGTTCATTTGTTCTCCCGGGTCCGGTTGGGTGCAGTGGAACCCGATAAAGACTGCAAGAAAAAAAAGCGGAGTGAAGTATCGCATGGTATGTCTCGAAGGAATGTCGTGGGGATCTGATTACTCACAGCGGGAGGTATGGTAAGGAAAAATCTTGCGTGGGGCAATCACGACGGGATGAACGGCACGCCGATCCATTCCCGCATAAAAAATTCCCTTTGGAATGTGAGATTCCCAAAAGAGACCAGATAAACCCCGTGATTTCTATCCGCGTCAATCCGCGTCAATCCGCGTCAATCCGCGTCAATCCGCGTCAATCCGCGTCAATCCG
>JBBEBV010000106.1:0-4167 GCA_040882165.1 Bacteroidota bacterium | reverse complement strand
ATCCGCGTCAATCCGCGTCAATCCGCGTCAATCCGCGTCAATCCGCGTCAATCCGCGTCATTCCGTGCAATCACAGTTTATCACTTCGGAGAAAGATAAATATCTGCAATGGCAAAGGCGAGGGCCTCCGTGTTCACATTGGCACGATTAACCAGGACGATCACAGTGAATCGCTCGTCGGGAAAACGGAGGATGTGTGTGCGAAATCCGATGGTGGAACCGGAATGGTGGAGGGCACGGAGTCCATTATGCAGCGCAATCCTCCACCCGAAACCGTACCCTGGGCTCTGACCGTTCGGGAGTATGTTCGGCGTGAAGGCCTGGCGAAGGGTTGAGGAGCTGACCAGCTTGTTGGTGTACAGCGCTTGATCCCACTTGAACAGGTCTGCTATGGAAGAATAAATCCCGCCGTCGCCGAGGACGGAGCTGGTAAGGCTCTGATCCGTGAATTCGAAGCTTCGTTCGTCGGTTGTGTCGCGCTGAGTGTACCCGTATGCCCGATTCTTCACGGTCGATTTACCTTGCTTGAAGGCAACGGTATTCCCCATCCCGAGCGGGGCGAAAATGTTGTTCTCCAGGAACGATGCGAACGATTGGCCTGACACCTTCTCCACAATCAACGCCAGAAGTGCGTAGCCGGAATTGCTGTACTGATATCTGCTTCCTGGATCGAAGTACGTACTGTCTTGTTCTTTGAGGAGATCGAGGACGTCTTTATCAAGCACGGGGATGGTCGTTCCTTCAGGGATCAAATCCTCGTAATCGATCAGGCCGGAGGTGTGCTGAAGGAGGTTCCGAACTTTGATTCTCCCGCCGTATGCCGGAAACCCGGGGAACAGATCGGTCAGGGTGCTTTCAAACGAAAGGGCGTCCCGTTCGACAAGCATCATGACAGCCATCGCCGTGAACTGCTTCGTCACCGAGGCGAGACGGTAGTTGGTCGAAGGGGTCGCCTCCCGTTTCTCCTCAAGGTGGGCAAGTCCGTACGAGGCACGATACAAAGCTTTCCCCTCCCGGATCACCATCACCGAGGCACCGGGGACATCCGGTTTGTTAAACTTCGAGAGCAGCTCATCGACCTGGCGCGCCCGGGAATCTATGGTTGTTTGGACGGAGACACATCCGGACAGAAGTACGCCGATAAGCAGGGGGTAGAGACGGCTCATGGAATTCGTCTTCGTGAGGATTATCATTCAAAAGCTCATTACTTCTCCAACACGGCTTTCAGTCCCTCTCCATCGTATTGACAGAATTCGGCCGCGAACGGATACGTACGCCGGCACTTTGAGCAGCTCTTGCTCAATGCAGGGAGCTGGTGGGTAGATTTGCTTCCGAGCCACGATGCGCGGAATGCTCTCATCGCTTCGGTGACGGGCAGGGAGGCATGCTCATACGGGACGATCTCCAGCAGAGGATCTTCGTCGAACGACAGCGTCCCGCTCTTGCTGATCCCCCGCTGTTCATATTCGATAGCGATGGTGTCTCCCGGTTTGCCCGTACTTATCACCGAATCCCATTCTTGTTTGTTTGTGATGAGCGTGGAGCCGATCTTCACGATCTTGTCGCCGCGATTCAGGCCGACCCGGTACACAGAGGTGTTCAGGATCGTCCCGCTCGTGATCGTCGCCTTGCCTCCGTCGTAAGTCATGGATATCGGTCCGAGCGTAGCCTTGCCCGGCTTCGCCTTTCGTAAGAGGAGGCCGGCGTTGGTCAGCAGCACCCGATAATCGACCAGGTCCTTTCCATAGATGTACTTCTCGAAGAATTCGTTCGCGAATCGCTGGTCTCCTGTCACCTCGCCCAGGACCATCCGTATGTCCTCATTCGTGTACGGTTTCTCCGGCTTGCCGAACTTCCTCCACATCGACCTCATCACATCATCAAGAGAGAGGCCCGAAAACTTCGAACGGATCGACAAATCCAGTCCAAGCCCGATCGCCTCGCCCCATGTATAATACGAGATGAAGGCATTGGACTTGTTGTTTCGGTCGACCGCGGTTGCGGCATCGACGAAGGGGGCCTGTCGGCTCATCTCGACCACATTGAAGAAGCCGCGTCCCGGCGCGTTGATAACGGTATTCACGGTCCATCGTATGTTCTGTGCGAAGCGGTCGAGACTCGTCAATTGTGCCCGTGTGATGGTGAGTGTGCCGTAATAGCTTGTAAATCCTTCGGCAAACCATAACTCCCCCGACATATTCGCTTCTTCGAAATTGAACGGCTCCAGGGACTTCGGCCGGATGCGCTCCACATTCCAGGAATGGAAATATTCGTGTGAAAGAACCCCGAGCAGGTTGAACGGGTTGGGCTTGAGAGAGGCCGCGCCGCTGATCACCGTTGAGTTACGATGTTCCATCCCGTCCCCGACCGCCCAGGGCTGAAAATCGGCAAGGAAGACATATTCCCCGAAGTCATAGTCGGGAAGCTCGCCGAAGACAGCCATCTGCTCCAGGATCACCGGCTTGGCCATTTCAAAGTAGGCATCGACGTGGGCATCTGTCGCGTCATGATGTGCGGCAAGTTTGATCGTATACGTTTTTCCGCCGGAATCGATCTTCCATTCGCGCAACGAATGGTCGCTGATCTCGATCGGGCTGTCCATGAAGTACTGAAGATGCGGCGCCGTATAGGTCAAGGGATCAGCGGTGGGGGCTAGTTGTGTCGCAACCCTCCACTTCGAATCTTTCGGAAGTCTGAAGGAAACCTGGATCGGCCTGTCCGAGAGACCCCTCGCCCAGAGAAACGAAGCGGGGGCGTTCAGGTGGGCGTGCGAGACATCGACACCGGCGTACGTCCCGTCCGGGTGGTCGGCGAAGAGGGTGTAGCGGACAACGACCGTCCCGTCATGGCCGGCGATGTCCCATTGGTGCAAGTTCGGGCGCGTGATGGTGAGTTGTTTCCCCTTCCCATCGACGGCACGCACGTTATAGACGTTCTTGGCAAATTCGTGGAGCGCGTAGCGTCCCGGGGATGTGCGCCCCATCCGAGTCTCGAGCGGTCCCGCCGGAAGGTTGGGGAAGGTAACGGTGATCTCCGCCTCGTGGTGCAAGGCGTTTTCAAATGAAACGGAATATTCGATTTTCTCCTGACTAACGGCGGTGAACAGGATCGTGACGATCAGGAAGATCAGTCGCTTCATGGAATCCCTTGTGACTGGTTTGTAGAGCGGGAAAAACGATGGCGAAAAAGTAAGAAGAAAGGAGGGAATGTGCAAGAATTGGCACTCTCTTTTTTGAACGTGACTTTCTTTCATCCCTCCTACCGGGGGAGGTCCGTAGAGTATATTCCGAACTCTGTCCTTCGACCTTGTATTCCTGTACACGACCCTCCAACCCGGTGGCTTCTTCAAGGACAATAGTTCAGTGTCAGGGCAAGTTCGATAAAATGCTTAATGACCGCCGAGGCGACCGCCGGCGAGGTGCAGGATGACAAAGAAGTGTTGTGGCGAATCAGTTTACTGAAAACCGCGCCTTTGGGCTTCTTGCAACATAGCCTCCGTCGTAACGGCACCGATCCGGCTCACGCCCAACTCCCGGACTCGCAGCAAATCATCCAGCGTCCGTACTCCGCCTGCTGCTTTGATGCTCAGGGTCGGAGGACAATGCTTTCTCATGAGATTGAGATGGTGATCCGTGGCGCCGGCGTAGTTATAGGATCCGTTGGCCTGTTTCACGAACCCATAGCCGGTCGAGGTCTTTACGTATGCGACGGAGAGCGATGCACAGATCTCGCAGAGTTTGAGGATGTGCGCATCCTGCAGATAGTCGTTCTCGAAGATGACCTTCAACAGAGCCTGATGCTTCACGACCGTTTCGTTGATTGCGCCGATCTCTTTGGAAACATAATTCCAGTCGTCCCCCAATACCTTCCCGATATTGACCACTGCGTCTATCTCGGTAGCCCCGTTCGATAACGCTTCTTCAGTTTCCCTGAGCTTCATCGGTGTTGTGGAATTACCATGAGGGAAGGAAACAACGGCACAAACGCCCACATCAGATCCGTGAAGGATGCTGCGGGCCAGTTCGGTGGAGAAAGGTTTGACACAGGCCGTGGCGATGTCATAGTTCCTCGCCAATTCACACCCACGCGCGATTGCTTCATCCGTAAGAGTGGGATGAAGCAACGAATGGTCGATCATTTTAGCAAGCGTCTTCAGGCTTGTAGTGC
>JBBEBV010000105.1:0-1116 GCA_040882165.1 Bacteroidota bacterium | reverse complement strand
GGGGATGTTGACGGAGATGGGGATCAGGATCTGGTGTGGGGGGATTTTTTCAACCGGAGTCTTTATTTCTTGAGGAACACGGGGACACCCACCAGCCCGCAATTGGTCCTTTCGGATTCAACCTGGCCGAAAGAAACCCCCGTCCTCACCGACGGGTTCAACATGCCGCAACTCGTCGATCTGAATAACGATGAGAGGATTGATCTCCTGGTCGGGGTTCTCTATCCGAGTTATTCCGTGGACAACTTCATGTATTATCGCAACGATGGGACGCAGGACGATCATCAATTTGTCCTGGAGACGATGAACCTGATCCCGACTCTGGATGTTGGCTCGACAAGCTCCCCCGCCTTTGTCGATGTCGATGGAGATGGTGATCTCGATTTGATTGTCGGCAGCGAGGACGGAAAGCTCGCATGGTTTGAGCGAACTGGGCTCGCGGGACAGGCCGCCTTTATGCACAAAACCGACAGGTTTGTGGACCTGACAGGCCTCTTTAACATCAGTCCTGCATTCGGCGACCTGGACGGAGATGGAAAACCCGACCTTCTTGCCGGTGATGCGAACGGGAGGTTAAGGCTCTACAAAGGAACGACCAATTTCCCGGAGGATACGACTTTCGCCCTTCGCACGGTTTCCTTCGGCCAGAATGCGGCTCCGGTGCTTGTCGATATCGACAACAACGGAACCCTCGACCTGTTTGTCGGGACGGGGGGAGGGAGGATCCACTATTTTCGCAATACCGGCTCTGCGATGAACCCTGCCTTCGCTTTGCAGACGGCGTTCTTTGACTCCATCGATATTGGTGATGACGCGAAACCGGTTTTTGTCGATCTTGATAATGATGGGGATCAGGATCTGGTGGTCGGTGCACGAGATGGATCGGTCAACTATTGGCGTAACGATGGGACGCCAATGTCATTCTCTTTCACCTTTGTGAAAGATTTCTTTTTGGGGATCAACGCAGGCGCGCGGGCAGCTCCCGCGTTTGCGGATCTCGACGGTGACGGCGATCACGATTTATTCCTAGGAAATACAAAAGGAGGGTTGTATTTTTATTACAATGATCGGATTGTGTCGGGAGTGGAACAGGATGCGGGACCGGTATCGTTCACC
>JBBEBV010000104.1:0-6136 GCA_040882165.1 Bacteroidota bacterium | reverse complement strand
CTCGCCGGTTGGGTTTGTCTCGCCATCGGGTTCTGGAGGTCGGTGGAGTAAGCGGGTTTTGGCGGTTTGGCGCCTTGACTCTGAGGAATGGTGCGGCTTTTTGGGCCTCTGGAAGGTGTTGCGCCGCGCTCATGGAGAAGGTCATCGCGAAATCTCTCTTTCCCTCATGTGCGCGACCCCCGACCAGGTTACACGACTATTTTACTCAGCGAGGTCGATCCCGGTTCTTTGAGTGGTGTTCATCGAGGAGTTCCCGCACTCTTCGGAGAAGTTCATCGCTGCTGTACGGCTTGTGAAGAAAATCCCGCGCCCCCAACCTCAAGAGTTCAACTTTCAACTCCGGCTCCAGGTATCCCGTCCCAAAGATGACGCAGACATCGGGATTTATCTCCTTCATCTGCAGGAAGGCTTCCTTGCCGGAAAGTCGTGGCATTCCCAGGTCGGAGATGACAAGGGCGATATCTCCCTTCCTCTGCTCGTAGATCTCAACCGCTTCAATCCCATCGTGTGCCTCCAATACGGTGTACCCTTTTTTTCGCAGCGCGTCACTCACTATTTCGAGAATGCCATGTTCATCCTCCGCAAGGAGAAGCACTTCCGAGCCGCCCGGGACTTCTCCCAGATCCTGCGCCTGATCCACGAGCGTTCTCTTCATGCGCATGGGGGCAGGAAAATAGAGATGAAACGTCGTTCCGAACCCGACCTCGGAGTCCAGGCGAATAAACCCCTGGTGATTGTTGATGATGCCGTAGACAACGGCAAGACCGAGCCCCGTTCCCTTACCGTGCGGCTTCGTCGTGAAGAACGGCTCAAAGATTCTTGATTTTGTGTTTTGATCCATTCCCTGCCCGGTATCTGAAACACTCAGGTGAACATATTGATCATGCGATGCCTCCGGGAAAAAGTCCCGGACCGAGAGTTTGGATTCCACGCCCGTGCGGATGACCATCTCCCCTTCCGTTCCGAGAGCATCCCTCGCGTTAACACAGATATTGATCAAAACCTGCTGCATCTGTGTTGCATCTGCTGTGATCAAGGGGAGGTCGGGGTCCAACTCGGATTGGATCGAAATGGAACGCGGGATGGTCTCCTTGAGCATTTTCGTGACTTCCAGCACCGCCGCGTTGACATCGACCAGACTAAAATCGACGCTTTCCTTCCGGGCAAATGTCAGGATTTGGCGTACGAGGTTTGCGCCGCGGTCAATCGCCTTACGAATCGTGGCCAGGGCACTCGTTCTGAGATCTTCGGAATTGTTCGGTTGCTCCAGGAGCGAGCTGTATCCAAGGATGATGCCGAGGATATTGTTGAAGTCGTGCGCTATTCCGCCGGCAAGCGTCCCAATGGACTCCAGCTTTTGAGTCTGAAGCAACTGTGCCTCGAGGTTTTTCCTTTCATCTTCAAGTCTCTTCCGCTCCGTAATATCCTGTCCGACGGCGATAAAGCCGTCCAGCCCCTCGTCGTTGTCGAACACGGGGTTGATCGACGTATTCACGACCACAATTCTTCCGTCGCGCGTCTTGTTGATATGCTCTGAATGCACGCCCTTTGCGGCAAGCAGGTCTTGCCAGAATTTCTCGAAGTACCAGTCGGACATCTGTCCGCTCTTCAGGATGCGTGGAGTTTGGCCTGCGACCTCTTCTCTTGAATACCCGTAGAGTTTTTCGAAGGCTTTATTGACATAGGTGAATACGCCATTGAGGTCGGTCATAAAAATGACATCGTCCGTCTGCTCAACGGCCTGCAGGAGTTTCTTCACGGAATCTTGAACGCGCTTTCGCTCGGCGATCTCTTGCTCCAGGTTCAGGGTTCGTTCTGCAACCCGTGACTCAAGTTCCGCATTGATTTGTTCGAGTGCTCCCCGTGATTGCTCAAGATTCTGTGCCATGGTATTCACAGCGATCGCCAGGCCGCCCAACTCGTCCGTCGTCGTAACGGGAGCTCGTTTCGTCAGGTCATCTCCGGCAATGAGCTGAACCATCCGAACGATATTCTTCAGCGGCCATGTAATCCAGATGCTGACGGCCACCGCACCGACCATACCGAGAACAAAAATGAGAGCGCTTAAAAACGCAATCGTCGATTTCGTCTCGCGAATCTCATTCTGAATAGTCTCGAGGGATAAACCGAGCGAGAGTGTCCCCACAACTTCATCTCGATGAAGGATAGGGACGGAAAGTCGATAGACGTTTCCCTCCTCGGTGAACGAACCGTCGTAGTACAGCCGGTCATATCCTGACGAGAGGGCGGCAGGAAGGTTGTGCGAGAGGAGAACCCTTCCCTCTGTGTCGGTGGCCACGAGATAGTGAAGGTCGGGATTCTGGCGCGCAGCGCCAAACGCCTCCTCGAGAGAAACTACATCGTCGAAAAGAATCGAAGGGCCGACGGAATACGCCGTCATTGCTGCTATGGTTCCGGCTTTCTGGGAGAGCGCGTGAAGCGCCTGTCGTTCATAACGCGAAGGAAAGTAGAAAAAAATGAATATGGAGATCAGTCCCAAAACAACACTGACCAGCAGACTGAGTTTCATGCGAATCGTCAAGGCACTCATGGCATCCTCTGATGCGACGCTCGGTTAGGGCTCGTCAACGGATCACCCTGGCAAGGTTCAGGAGCCTGGCACTGAAATCGGCTCCTTCTGCTTTTGCTGCGGGCAAGTTTATGAGAATCTGGGGCTTCTGTCCCTTCATGTCAATCCCCAGGGCAAGTCCCCCTTCAACGTACTGGGGGACTCCCGTGACGGTAAGAATCTGCTTTCGGCGTGTCACGCGTTGCACATCGTTCATGTCCACGGAACGCAGCGGCGTAGCGTATAAAATATCGACCATGTCCAGCAGGGCGGAGTCAATCTCATCCATAGTACTCATGATTTCGAATGAGAGAACCCTGTAAGGTATGCCGCCAAGTGTCTTCAGATTTCCGCTTCCAGTGAACTTAAGGAAATCCGTTCTTGCGGTGTTGGAAGGCCGAAAGACTCTTTGGTACAGGATGGCAACGACGAGGGTGTGGCCGTTTCGGGGACTCAACGTCCGATTGAACGTAAGAATCTTCGAGAGAAGCTCCAACTGAGCATCAAGAGGCACTACCATCTCCTGCGAGCGGACAGTGCCGCTGAACAGCAGAAGCACGATGAGGTATATTTTGAACGAGAACGACGGTATGGTGTTCATCTCCAGGTTGCCCAAAGGGGGCGTACTTTACAGTTCGACTTCAATTCTCACGGCGAAGCTTCGGCCGTCCTGCTGCAAGGAAGCTTGCAGATGCTCCAGCCCGCCGGGCGTGGAGTAGGAGCGATCAAACAGGTTTCGTACGAGGAACACGGCTTCAACCCGCTCCAGCCACGCCGGCAATGCAAGAGATTCGTTTTTGAACGGGTGGATCCGCAGCGTTGCATCAAGGGTCGAGAACGGGCTGGTGAAGGAGCCCGCGACGGTGCGGCGGCGCGATTGATACCGCCACTCATACGCAAGAGAAACGAGACGAGTGAGGGAATGGGTGAGGCCGGCGCGCACCATAGTCGATGGAGAATTCGTCAACTCCATTCCGCTCACTTCGGTTTCCGCGAGTTGATGTCCTATGCTCACGAATCCGTGTGTTGACGGATTGAATCTGAACCCAAACTCCCATTCAAGCCCGCGGGCGACGGCCGTCCCGATGTTTTGGTGCTGCAACTGCGGGCTGTCGGGATCAGCAGTCGGGTCGATCAAATTCTCCATCCGATAGTAGTACAAGGAGGCGGCGCTGTGAAAGATCTCCCCAAATCGCCTTTCCCACACAAACTCGAAGGTCCGGATATGTTCACGATCCAATTCGTGATTGGCAATGAAATCCGTGAAGAGATCATAGTAATTGAGCTCATACATGTTGGGGTTACGGAAGGCTTCGCCAAAGAGAAACTTCAGCGTGCCGGCGGCTTCGGTAGTATACACAAGGGAAGCGCGCGGGACGAAGGATGTTCCGATTTTGGAGTGATGATCCAGCCGGAGGCCGAGAGTCAGGAGCAATTCCGCGGAGATCTGGAACTCGTCCTGTGCAAACAAGGAATAGAGGCTGTAGGGGAAGTTGTCGATAAAGTACGTTGTTTCCTCATCGTATGTGCGATAGTCAGACCGGGGATTGTAAACGGCCTCCGCGCCGAAAATGAGCCGGTGCGAAGCGGAGGGATCCCAACGATACTGAACCTCACCACCGAACCAATGACCATCGGTGGCATCCCAGAAAAGAGACTCATAAGGATAGGTTCCGTTGTAGTGGTACCAGTCGTAATACCCCCGAACCATGATCCCATGGGACGGTGAAAGATCTTTGGCGTATTTCAGAGAGGCGAATCCCCTCTCATCACCGGTCTGTGCCCTCGGATCGCCGAAAATGGTTTCAAACGATGCCGTTGGGATTCCCTTCTCACGGTTTGAGTAAAATCCTTCGAACGAGAGATTGTTCCATAAAAGGGAGGCCCGGGTTCCGAACGATCGTTCCCAATCCGCATTGCGGGCAATACCCTGGGTCTCGGTGTCGTCGGCAAATTCAGGGAAGAAGAGATCCTGGCCATCCGTCCTGGTCGCCAGGAGGGAAAGCGTGAGGTCAAGGTTGTTGTCCAGTTTTTTACCGTACGTCACGGAACCCGTCCTTCGACCGAAGCTTCCAATGTCTGCCGCGGCGTGAACACCATCAAGGGTGAGTCCGGTCTTTGTGATGATGTTGATTACGGCAAACATAGCCCCGCTGCCGTACAGCGCGGAGCCCGGCCCGCGAACCACTTCAATCCGGTCAATACTGTTCATATCGATCGCCGTCTCACTGCCAATCAATGCGGAACCGTAAAAATTATCGTTGAGCGTGTGCCCATTGAGAAGGAGGAGGATTCGGTTATTGTAGTCGGAAGGCCTGCTGAAACCGCGGACCCCAATGAAGGTGTAATTTCGATCGTAGGTGGTGTAGAATCCTCTCACCCGCGCTACCGCTTCATCCAGCGTCCGGTAGCCGTATTGCTCGATGTCGGAAGAGGTGATGATGGTGATCGATGCCGGCGCCTCCGCGCTCGTTTGCATATGCTTCGCGGCGGTGTTGATCTTGATGTTGAGCAACGAATCGAGATACATTCCAGGATCCGGTTCCCGTTCCTGTGCGAGAGAATCCGAGGGAAGGAAAGCCCACGGGAAAAACAAAACAAGGAGAAACCCCTGGGTGCCGCGGGCAAGAAACCTGAGAGTAGCCATACACTGATCCTTTGATCGGTCATTACCTGTGATTGTTCTATCAACCCAGGAAATGCTCTAAAGAGAACTATTAAAACGTGATATGGAGCGTTGAATAGCAAAAAATACAATCTTAATTCTTCCACCGCAGGTAATTTTGAATGTTGAACGAGGACACAATGCATTTGACGATTCTACAAACTACAGTCCCCTCAGGCGGTGCAGGTGTGTCATCGTTGGGAATGTGCCATCTCGATCTGCAGTTCCCCGTTTTTTAGCCATTCCGATATAGTGGTGATCGCTGGTCGCCGGCTTTCGCTGGACAGCGTACACCCTGAGGAGATCGTGCATACCGCGTGCCAGAGAGCTTCCCAATCTCATGGTTCAATCCGATCAGCGCCTACCGCTCCCACGTAACGAAGTGATCGATCTTCGATGACGTGACAAAAACAACGCGGCATGATGGAAATGAAGTGATCCTTGCCATCCTGGAACGATGAGCCCTTTCTCCGAAAGGAGATACGCCTTTGATCTCGTGCGACAAGCGCGCCGATAAGGTCTTGCGATATGGATGCCATCCACCAGGCTTTCGTGGGGGATGGGCCAGGAATTTATTTTGATGTGCCCCGGATTCGATGGAATTCCGGGTTTCATGTCCTTACCCTTGATTTTCATCCGGACATCGCTAAATTGGTGCTACACGATGTTCAACTCATCAACGGTCCCCAGGAAAGAAAAAAACGTGGCGCAGAATTTCCCGACAGCTCCGCCGGAGTCGGTGGTACACAGCGACTCCTTCGATCGCTTCAGGCGCAACATCGTAGGCCACGATCAACTCTTCCGATCACCCTACGGTGAGAAACGCCTCGTCTATGCCGATTGGACGGCAAGCGGCCGTCTCTACGAGCCGATCGAACGGAAACTTCACGATTTGTTCGGAC
>JBBEBV010000103.1:0-6211 GCA_040882165.1 Bacteroidota bacterium | reverse complement strand
CGTCTGATGCCAGATGACGATCTTCCGCTCATCCGATGCTCCTCCCTGACATCCCAGGAGAAGCAGCGTGGTAAGCAAAAGGACTTTCAGTTCCTTGAAATATCTGGAAGCCAACTCAAAAACCCCTCGCGTGTCATTGCGAGGAGTCCGAGTCCCGTCGATGTCGACGGCCTCCATGGGATATACTCCGCGAAGGACGACGAAGCAATCTAAACTACGAATCTTAGATTGTTCCGCACTTTGAATCCCGCTCGTATGCGGAATCCAGGAGCGGGACTTCACCCCGATGAATCGGGGTTCGCAATGACCTTGTTGCTTGTCAATGGTGTTGTTCACATGATCCCGAATTTCTTGAAGACAATTTGTTTTGCCCCTGCTTCGTTCAGGATGAGGACATTTCGGTTGACACGCTCAAACTCCTCGCCCGGGGTCCAACTCCCTTCATCGCCGCTGTTGGTGTACTTATACTCCAGGTAAATCCCCGGAGGGAACCGGAGTTCGAGTGTCCAGATGCCATCCTTCTTTTCGTCTCCATGGGTTCCGTCGTCATACATTCTGATCGTGTTCGGTATCCAATTCCCCAACAGCTCATGATTGCCCGCGATAAAGATCGCGCGGGGCACGGAGACTTCACGGGCATCGACTTGAAAGAGGACTGTGACCAGGTCGGACAGGCTCTGCGCCATCGTTCCCTGGGGCCTTTGTTGCGCGGTTTCGATTTCCCGGATGAGCGGCTCAAAGGTGCGGACCGGCATCCTGCCCCCCGCCCGTCCGGCAAATTCATAGATATTATTGAGATGGGTCCGGAAAGCCACGTCGAACGGTTTGTCGCCTGCGGGGGCGTTCTGATCGTTCCCGTACCACCAGAACCAATCGGATCCCTCGGCTGCATACATTGATTCCCAGGCCTGATAGGCGTACCACGCTGGTGTGTTTTTCCGGGGGATTGAAGCTTTTGGATCGGGTTGCTTCAGTCCGGAATTTGCCAGATCGGTGCGTGCCTGCAGGAGATATTCCCACGCCCGATTCTCCTCCCCCTCCCCGATCCACGTATCATAATTTGCGTTGATCCACGACCCCGGCCAGAGCCGTTCGAGCCTCTCCATCTTCTCAACTGGATGCGGGGCGATCCCCCGTCCGGGATTCCCATGAATGTATTCCGCCATCGTCGTGGTAACGAGCCGACTATCGTTCTGCAACGTTGAGAGCTTTCTGTAGAGTGCATGGAGAAACACCTTGCCATCGTTATCGTTGCGGTAGTGTTCCCATGCATTCTCACCGTCGAGGATAACGGTCAGCAGACGATCCGCCTCCCCTTCCGCCGGCGCGTAGCGAAGAATATGATCGATGAAATCATCCGCCGCAGCTTCGCCAGTGTATTGCTGATAGACAAATCCGATTTTATCTGAAAGCTCCGTATCCCGGAACACGATGGCGACGGAATTCCCCGTTCCATTCCCCCCCGAGACGCCGTACGGATAGTACTTCGGTTGCCCCCCCGGTTGAGATCGTGCAAGAATTTTCTCATCGGTTGCCACCCAACGGATACCGTGCCTCGAGAAGGTGGAAATAATTTCATGCGCCACCGACCCTTCGGCGGGCCACATCCCCGTCGGTCTCGTGCCGAAATGTTTCTCGAAGAACACGACAGCCTTCGCCACCTGCGCGTCGGCATCCATCGGAAAATGGAACCGCGCGGGCAGGGGGGCATCCGGCATCCCAGCTTTGGCGAGATCGCTGTCGTAAATCAACGGAAGAATCGGGTGGTAGTACGGTGTCGTGATCACCTCCACCTGTCCGCGACGCGTGACCGGGTCGTACATCAGCTTCTTGTGCATCGGAATGATCGCCGCAAGTACGTGGTAGGTTTCGGCGACGATCCGGTTGCAGTCATCTTCCGTGACGGTCTTCTTCAACCGGTATGTTTCATCGTCCACCCGCGAGATCAGGTCGGTCAGGTCGACCGTTCGCCCGGTGACGAGCCTGACACTCCTTTCGAGGAAGTCGGGATCAAAATACGCAAGGTAGAACCAAAACTTGATCTCCCTGAGCTCCTGTTCGCTCAGTCCTGCCGCTCCCACTGCCTGGAAGCGATCCTTCAGAGCTTTGTACTCCGGAAACCGCCCGATCATGACGTCGCTCAGTCCGAATGCATTCCAGACATTGGTGAGAAGATGCTGGCGGTCCTTCTCATCGAAGTTCTTCGTGTGCTTCAGGGCGAGGTCGATCCAGGGATCCGTTTTTCCACCGAACGCGGCGAAGTAGCGCCTGGCGTTGACCCGATTCTTCTTCCGGTCGACGAACGGTTTCAGACGCCGAACGTAATATTCATCAAGCTGCTGCAGCAACGAGGAGGTCAGGTTGACGTTGAAGTGAATGTCGGGATACTCTTCGAGGATCGACACCATGTCGTAGTAATCCTTCGTACCGTGGGTCCTGACCCACGGACCCTGAAGCTGGTCGCTGGCCGGATCGAGGTAGAGGGGCTGGTGTTGGTGCCAGATGATGTTGAGATAGAGCGGCTTCCCGGACTTCGGTTGTTCGCCCGCAGTGGCGGAGTGTCCCGATGGCGGGGATTGCGCCGGCGCGAGGAACGCGAAGAAGCAGAGGAACAGGGAGCAACCAAACAATTTTAGCATGCCCTTACCGAAGTAAAATGAGTTTGCGAATCGCCGTGAAGGCCCCGGCTTGCAGGCGGACGAAATAAATGCCGCTTGCGACGGTACGCCCGCTTTCATTTTTCCCATCCCATACCGCAACGTGCTGACCCGCCTCCACCTCTCCCTGCTTGAGCGTCGTTACTTCATGGCCGAGCAGCGTGTAGACCTTGAGGTTGATCGGAGTGCGGTGCGGCACGGAGTACGTGATCGTCGTGCTCGGATTGAAGGGATTGGGAAAGTTCTGGTGAAGCATGAACTCCGATGGAACGCTCCCCACTCCCTCATCCCTTCCGACGGAAACCAGGAGCGGGAGGGTTACTCTCTTCGCGGAATCGGAAATGACGAGGATGGCACTGCCGTAGGGGGGCAAGGAAAGCGGCAGGAGAAGCAATCCTCCGGACGCCGTCAGGGTGTACGTCGTGTCGTTGTAGAGATCGCTGGCATAATAGATGGAGCCGTTCTGCAGTTGAGTTCCGAGATGGGTTTGGTTCAGAGTAAGGGTGACGTTTCCGCCTGATCCCCCCAGGTCCACTGCAACCACACCGTCGTTACCGGAAAGCGGCCGGGAAAACGCATACACGGTGCTCACGCCCGATGGGACACGAACCATGCCTTGTGTCGTGAACGCCTCAAATTGTCCCCGGATGTGCGTGAGTCGTTGATAGTGTGGGAGAAGGATCGCCTTCCCGGGCGTTTCCCAGTTGATAACTCCCCGCGTCCTCCGGAACCTCGAGGTCTGATCCGTCCCCGGCAGACCATACCCAAAGCCGACCTCCTGCCCGGAATAAATCATCGGTAACCCGGGGGCGGTGAATAAAGCTGTGGCCACCGGCATCGTTTTCTCGTACGAGTTGTAATGATAGGCAATGCGCTCCTCGTCGTGGTTCTCCATAAACCGGAGAAAGAGGGAGTTCGGTCCGGGATAGAAATTGGAATTGTACAAACCGTTGTGAAGAGCTTCGACGCTCCCGGAAGAGAAGGAGAACGGTTGGACCGCATTCCAGTACAGCCTCCAATCGTACCCAGCGTCCACTCCCCCCAGGCGGTCGGCAAAGATTCCTTCCGTCCCCGAACCCGTTCCATCGTCTTCGGCTAGGAGAAGAATATCCGGTTTGATTTTCTTCAACGCTTTCCGGACAGGGATTCCCATCTCCTGTTCGTTTCCGGCCCTTCTGTGCGGACCCCAATAGACATCGAACCGGTATCCATCGATATCGTATTCTTTGATCCACCACTTATAGACCTCTATCATAAATGTGCGCGCGTCGATATCCGCCCAGTTATAATTCAACAGCTGGCTCGAAAACCCGCAGTAGTAATAGAAACCGTTGTCCTGACAATTATCCCCCAGGTTGTTTGAGTTATGTGGGATATAACTATGCTGATAGAATGACCAGTAAGGAGAACTCTCCCGGAACTGGCGGGCGTGAAGCACGAACGGGTGCGCGTAGCTCGTATGATTGGGAGTAACATCCAGAATCACGCGAATGCCAAGTTGGTGGGCCTGTTGGACAAAGTTTTTGAAATCCTGGCGCGTACCATATTCAGGCGCTATCGTGAAGAAATCCTTGATGTTGTAGCCCCGTCCTGTTTGATTGTTGATCTTCGACGCATTTTCCATGATCGGCATCAGCCAGAGGATGTTGACGCCGAGACTCCGGATGTACGGCAAAGAGCCGGCTGCGGCATTGATCTTCTGCCCGTCCGGCGCATTCGTCATCGAGTTGAAAAACATCTCGTACATTCTTCCCTCGCGAGCCCACCTCGGAACGGACGCCAGCGTTGAATTTTCAAATTGCCCATCCTTGCGTATGGTGAAGAAACCCTTTGTCGTGTCCTTGTTCCCGTCGGGGTCGGCTGCGATGAGGGTGAAGAAATACTCTCCCGGGATGGAGGGTTTCGTCACCGTCAGCTGCTTCGCGCTGGATTCGTCCACGCCCGGAACGGGCTCGGGGTTTCGCGGATCGGAAGACCATGCGTAGATGATCGGTTGACCGTCCGGTTCTTTGCTTCCGTCTGCGCTCAGGAGAACATCCCCTCCTGCGGATAGAAAATAGATCTCTGCCTCCGGGGCGTGGTTGACGAAATAGCTGTAACGAACCGGATCGGAAATCTGGATCACTCCGGTCGAGTCGGTGGCCAGGGCCTTGAAGCTGTTCTCCCCCTCCACCAACGGAATGGGGAGTGTGAACCTCCCCTCGAAAACCGGAGCCTTCAGTGTATCCGACTCATTCCGTACAATCCGCACCGAGTCCAGTTGATCGTCTTCGACGATTCCATACAGCGTGCGTAACGGATTTCTCGTGGTGAAATCGCCGATGTTCGTCAACTGGACGAAGCCGGCCTGCACGGTGATGCTCACACTGTCCAATGAGGTACCGGCCGCAAGCCAGATATTGTACGAGCCGTTGGGGAGCCGGTCCGGCACCGTGAACTCGAAATGCTTTGTTGAAGGATCATAGGCATGGCCGATGTTTCGGTATTCCCGGTCACCGATGGTCAGGACGATGGAGCCGGTATCGACCGCTGCCCCCACCCCCGGAAAGAGATATGCGGAAATGGTCGGCGTGCCGCTCCTCACCGGACCGGTTCGTTGATTCGGAAGGAAGTGATAGATGGTCGGGTTACGGGTGTACACGAGAGAGTTGTTGTTGTCGTTCGTATTCACATGGTGGTTCAGCGAGTCATTCGGCCAGGGGACATTTTGAAGAGGGGGCGGATAGAACTTGTATTGATAGGCGCCCGTGACAGCTCCCCCTATGTGCCCCCCTACCCGCAAGCGAACGGTCCTCGTGTAGAAACCCCCATCGCCCGGTGTCATCGGGAGTCCCGGTGCAGTCCACGCGTTCATCTCTCCGATAACAGAAACCGATGTTTGGCCGGCCGGAGGTTTGTAGCGAAAGGTGACATCAACACTATCCTGGCCCTTCACCGGAGCGGTCAATATCGATATGAGGATGAGCAACTTCCTGAACGTCATGAGGCGTTTCGTTTCAAAACAACGTGTAAATGAACGGAGCAAGAGCCGAACCTTCCGTGAGAACGATGAAGAGACCCAACAGGACGAGGGCCGCGATAATAGGCCCGAGCCACCACTTCTTCCGGACCTTCATATACATCCAGAATTCGGAGACGATGCCAAACTTTCGTTTCATCCTCTTCAAAGTTGTCAACGGAAGACTCCTCTCCTGACACGCTTATGAAAAAAAATTTGCCTCAAAGGATACAGAGAACACAGAGGGCAACTTCAAGTTTGGATCGCCTATCTGCTCCTTCCTCAACTCTTCGTGTCTTGCCTCCGTGCCCGACTGTCAAGGGGAGCTCTGTGCGGTGGACAGACATTTTTGGCGGCCTTCCATAACCACAAAGAACACTGAGAGAGGCTTCGGCCCCTTCAGGACAGTATCGAGATGGTCTTCAGAGATTCGGACGAAAACCTATAACTTGCCACAAAGGCCGGAGGCGTGCTAACTGAAGGATGCGCTAGCATCCTACCAAATTGGATCTACGCTTAAACGACAAGCATAAAAAAACATAGATCCAAATTGTGG
>JBBEBV010000102.1:0-6224 GCA_040882165.1 Bacteroidota bacterium | reverse complement strand
AGTCTGGACCGTGTCTCAGTTCCAGTGTGGCTGATCATCCTCTCAGACCAGCTACCCATCGTCGGCTTGGTGAGCCGTTACCTCACCAACTACCTAATGGGGCGCAGGCCCATCTCCAGGCATCCCTTGCGGGACTTTTAACAACTGTCACCATGTGGTGCCGCTGCATAATCGGGTATTAGCCCCGATTTCTCGGGGTTATTCCCGTCCTGAAGGCAGGTTACCTACGTGTTACTCACCCTTGCGCCGGTTTACACGGGATATTGCTACCCCTTTCTCCCTAGACTTGCATGTGTTAGGCACGCCGCCAGCGTTCGTCCTGAGCCAGGATCAAACTCTCCGTTGTAATGTTTTCAACTTCAAGTTTGAAGCTTGGCATCTTTGCATCTCATCGATACAACTGCCAAGGTTTCAAAACCCTATGCAATTGACTCGAGGCTGTGCACACTTTTTCAAAGAACAGGTCTATCGATAAAAATGCCCATTGTCCATGGGCATTCGAACATACTCTACTTCAAAGAAATTCGCGCTGTTCCGCGCACCCTTTGTAAAGGGGTTACAAATATACTGCGCACAAAGACGAAAGTCAACACATATTTTGTCTTTTCCTTAGATTCTTTTGCCAAAACCCGGAATGGTAAGGCTTTACCCCACTACCCCCAACCCTCCTCAGAGAGGACAAAATCGGGTGTTGACTTTCACCCAGGAAACCACACCGGACTTTCACCCCCGGAAGACAGAAAGAATTGCTTTGTATTTGCCCCCTCTTTCTCCTATTTTTTCTCCTACTCATTCAACTTTCCGGAGCCCTCCCATGATGACCCTTCTCGCTGTTCTCATTGCAGTTGCCCTCCTTCTTCTGTTCTGGGTGATCGCCAAATACAATGGACTCGTCACCCTTCGAAACCAGGTAAAAAATGGATGGAAACAGATCGATGTCCAACTCAAACGCCGGCACGACCTTATCCCGAACCTCGTCAACACCGTGAAGGGACAAATGCAGTTCGAGCAGGATACCCTCGAGAAGGTCATCCAGGCACGAAATGCAGCAGCCTCGGCCCACGGCGTTGCCGATGCGGCCGAAAAAGAAAACATGCTCACCTCCACGCTGAACAAACTCTTTGCCCTTGTCGAAAACTACCCGCAGCTTCGCTCCAACGAAAATGTGAAACAACTTCAGGAAGAACTGACCAGCACGGAAAACAAGATCTCCTTTGCGCGCCAGTTCTATAACGACATCGCCACACAGTTCAATACCGCCCAACAAGTCTTTCCGGCGAACCTGATCGCGTCCATGTTCAATTTTACGACGGCGGAGCTCTTTGAGATCCAGGATGCCGCCGAACGCGCCGTTCCGGCCGTCGATCTCTCCCTGAAGAAGTAGGAGAACGATCCCTGGTCCCCGCAAGGAACATCTACCAACAGCAGACGCACAACAGGCGGCTGACGCTTCTCGTCATGAGCGCGTTCGTGCTCTTCCTCACTCTCCTCGGCCTCGGATTCGACTTTTTCTACCTTGGCACCATCACCGATGGCACCTTTCTCCCCGTCGCAACCCTCGTCGCCGCCGGCGTTGGTTCCCTCTCGGCATGGTGGAGCCTGCAGGGCGGGGCAAAAGCCGTCCTGAGCTCCACGGGCGCAAGACCCCTCGATGCGAACAATCCCTCCCACCGCCAGTTGCTCAACGTTGTGGAGGAAATGTCCATTGCCTCGGGCCTGCCCAAACCTTCCATCTTCGTTGTTCCGGATGCCGATCCGAATGCCTTTGCCACAGGAAAAAATCCTCAACACAGTTCCATCGCCGTCACTCAGGGACTCCTCGACACGCTCACGCGTGAAGAACTCCAGGGTGTCGTCGCCCATGAGATGAGTCATATACGAAACTACGACATTCGTCTCATGACGGTCATCGCCGCGTTGATCGGAGCGATTCTGCTGTTGTCGGACGGGGCAAGAAGGGCTATGTGGTACGGCGGGGGATCGCAGAGACGGAAACGCTCGAATCAAGCGGGAGGCCTCGGTGCCATCCTGCTCGTGATGTGGATTATCGGCATTATTCTTGCTCCTCTCGTCAGTCAGCTCATGGCCTTCGCGGTGTCACGCAGGCGCGAATACCTCGCCGACGCCTCGGCGGCGGAGATGACGCGGAATCCGATGGGATTGGCAAACGCGCTCAGGAAACTGGAAAACGCGGCAGCGCCGACGACTTCCGTCAAGCGCGGTGCCGCGCATTTATGCATCGTTGATCCACTGGGAAGAAAGATAAACCTGAAGGAAGGCTTGACTGCTGAGTTGTTCGGTACGCATCCGCCGATCGATAAACGGATCCTCGCGTTGGAAGCGATGGCGTACCAGTTCGGGGGGGTTACGACTTCTGCTTGAGAATTTCCCTTCTCACCTGTTTCTCCAACCGGAGATGTTCCTCCGCTGAAATTTGAAATCGCTCGCGTAACTGGTCGAGGTTCTCCGAGTCCTCCGGAGTGATCGCGCCATCCTTCCAGCCATTCACGATCGCCTGCAAGTAAATCTCGAGTTGGATTTCCTGTTGAAGCGCCTCATGATCCTGCTTGCTCACACCCAGACTCGTCCGAAGCGTGGCGAGCATGGCTGCTTCGTCCTTACTGACGGCGCCGTCTTTCCAGGCTTGCTTCAGAAGGTTGACATAGGTATCCATCGCTTCGGGATTTGCCGCAAGTTTCATGTCAGAGGCCAGCTTCGCAGCTTCAGCCTTCTTGAGTTCTTCCTCCGCCTTCTTGCGAGCCTCTTCCGCCCTGCGTCTGGCCTCCTCCGCTTTCTTCCGCTCCTCCTCCTCACGTCGTTTCCGCTCTGCCACTTCCGCCTGACGTCGGGCCTCTTCTTCAGCTTTTTTCCTGGCCAGAAGTTCGGCCTGGCGCTGCGCCTCCTCCATCGCTTTCCTGCGATCGGCCTCCTCTTTGAACTTCACCGCCTCCTCAGCCTTGCCTTTCGCCTCCGCTTCAGCCTCACGCATAGCCTTTTCTTCAGCCTTCCGGCGGGCCTCTTCTTCGGCTTTCCGCTTTTCCTCCTCGATGGCCGCACGGCGCGCATCCTCTTCTGCCTGCTTTTTCGCCTCTTCCTCCGCACGACGAGCTTCTTCCTCGGCTTTCCGTTTGGACTCCACCTCGGCCTGGAGACGTTCCTGCTCAGCTTTAGCGGCTTCATCCTCAACCGCTTTCTGAGGTTCGGCGGACTTCCGCTTTTGCTCCAGAATTTTTCGCTTTAACTCTTCTACTTTGCGCCGTTGTTCTTCAATATCCGACATAGCGAGGAGGTCTTAGTAAGTACGGAATGGGAACTGTTGGTCGATTTCTTTGCCGGGGGAAGACGGTCTGGTCTCAGGAAAATTGCCCGCAATACTCAAAAAGGCCACGGAATATATCCATTTAAGGTTCTAATGTCAACCAGCAATGGAGCAGAAAAAACCGCTTTGAAAATAGGTTTCCCTCCCTTACCTTTCCGTGTTCCCGAACACATTCCCACCTTCTAGAAGGAGCACCGATATGGAACAGACTCCCGCACCAGAAATCGCCTCCCTGGGCGATTTGATGATGAATGTTTTCACCTCCCCGGCAGAAGCCTTTGACGGGGTGCGCGCCGGACCACCACGGGCAAGTGTCTGGGTGATTCCATTTCTCCTTACCATTCTGCTCGCATCGGTCTTCTCGTATGTGATGTTCTCCAATGATACGCTCCGGGAACAGGCCATGGAACCGCAACGGAAGGCCATGCAGGAACGCGTCGACTCGGGGCAGATGACCCAGGAGCAGGCGGACAACGCCTCGGAACAAATGTCGGGCGGGTCCATGATGATGATCTTCGGCGTCATCGGGAGCGCAATCTTTATCTCCATTGCTTTTTTCGGAGCAGCGTTGGTGCTCTGGCTCGCGGGCAAATTCGCCCTGAAAGCTCCCGGAGGGTACGGAAAATATCTCGAAGTATACGGCCTCTCCGGCTGGATCGGCATCCTCGGTCTCCTGGTGACGATCCTCATGGTTGTCGCGATGAACTCACTCTATGCAACACCGAGCCTCGGCCTCGCGGTCGTCGACGAATACGACACCAGCAACAAGATGCACCTGATCATGTCGTCCATCAATATTTTCGGGATCTGGCAGGCTGTGGTCATCGGCATCGGGCTCGGGAAGTTGGCGGACAAGCCAACCGGGACCGGCATCGCGGTGGCGATGGTTCTCTGGGTTCTTTGGGTTGCGTGCGCCGTGGCCCTGGGCTTCGCGCGATGATCTAACAACGTGGCAGTACAGGCAAAAAGGCGGTTCTGGAAGGGATCGCCTTATTGACAAAGAGGCGGTGCCTTCCCTCCCCGGTCGGGACGAGATTGCCCAGGAAGGGCTTCCCTTTGAGATCGCCTGCAACCGGAATGTACCCCCAGGGCTCTGTGCTACTTCACAATCCTGATCCTCGAAAATCCCAGCCCATCCGGCTCCTTGCCGGCGATGAGGCGATCAATGATCTTCCATTCCCGGAGGTCGATCATGGTCACGATATCGGCCTGCGTATTTGCGATGAATGCAAACGTGCCGGAAGGGTCGATCAGGATACCGACCGGGACGGGACTCTTGCCGAACTGGTTCCCGAACAAACGCTGATCGGCATCCACCACGGGACTGAATTCCATTTTGACCCGGCGCACTTCCTTTTTCGTTTTCGCATCGAAGACTGCCACGTCCCCCGATTGAGCGTTGGATACCAACACATACTTCCCATCCGGCGTGACCTTGGCCCGGATTGGAAATGACTCGCTTTCAAGCGTGGCCGTGATCTCCAGCGTCATGACGTCAATGACCGAGACGGTATTCGCTCCACGGTTCGTCACCCACACCTCCTTTCCGTCCGGCGTCATGTCGATCCCCTCGGCTCCGGCCCCCGTCGGGATGTTCCTGACCCTCTTGTTGCCGACAAGATCGATCACGGTCAGGCTCCCTGAGCCGATGTTCGCCACAAACGCCCTTGAACGGTCATTCGATAGAACCACCATGTGCGAGACGTTCTGATTCGTTTCGATCGCCTGAAGAATCTTCCCCGATTCGATATCGACCAGGAGCAACGCCTTGTTCGCCTCGACGGTCACCGCAACGGTGTTCGTGCCTGCCCACACGATTCCGTGCGGACGTTTATAGTCGCCAAGACTTATATCCTTCAGCTTCCTTTTGGCCGGGAGATCGAGCACCGTCAGGGAGTTGCCGGGCTGGGGACCTGTTCCGTAATTTGCCACCACCGCTCGTTCACCGTCGGGTGAGACGGTTACTTCGTGAGGAGCTGTGCCGGTCGGGAGTGTGACGATCACGGCGCGCGACCCGATGTCGATCAGCGACGCGGTGTGATCGGACTTGTTGAGCACGATCAGCGTCCCCTCCTGCCCGAACGCTGGGAGGGTGAGGAACATCAAGGCGATACACCAAAGCGTCCGTTTCATGGAAACCCTCAGACTATTGTGGTTGGAATGGTACGACAGGAATTCATCACAATTAGTCGGTCTCCTCCTTTTGCTCAGCGAGGATCGCCCGCACGTTGGCCAGGTTTTCCTTGCTCACCAGAGCGAGGATCGTATCTCCCGGTTCAAGCACAGTGCCTCCGCTTGGCACCATCATTCGTTCGTTCCTGCTGATCAGGACAATAAGGCTGTTGGGAGGCATGCCGAGCTCGACGATCGGCTTGCCGATCGCGGAGGAGTTGTAAGGAACGATAAATTCCTGCAAATCCGCGTCTACCCCTTCCGTCGGTTCGAATTCCAACGGATAGCGCCTCCTCTTCACCAGCGGGGCATCCACCTTGAGGAGCCTCGCCGCCACCGGGAGCGACCAACCCTGGAAGAGGGCCGAGGTCAGAACGATGAAGAAGACGAGGTTAAAAATCACGTCCGCATCCGGAACGCGCGCGATCTTGGGAAATGTCGCGAGGATAATAGGGACGGCGCCGCGCAATCCAACCCAGGAGACGAGTGTCTTTTCACGCCATCCAAGGTTAGTGAACAGCGTCGTGAGGAACACGCTGAGGGGCCTTGCAACAAACATCAGGAACGCGGAAACAAGCAGTCCGCCCCCAACGACATGCGCAATGTTCGAGGGATACACGAGCAGACCCAGGGTCAGGAACATCCCTATCTGGCCCAACCAGGCAAGGCCATCGAAAAAGCGGAAGAGACTTTTTTTCTGGACGATCTCACTGTTCCCCACCACCAATCCACC
>JBBEBV010000101.1:0-6224 GCA_040882165.1 Bacteroidota bacterium | reverse complement strand
ATTCGGGGTGATGGCGCACTGGATCACCTTGAGTGAACCTCAGGCGGCTCTTGCGGATGAGCGCATCCGCCGGTCCGGTTTGCAGGACCGATGCCGTGTGGAAGTGCGGGATTATCGTGAGCTGAAAACCCCGCAGTCGTCCGACAACGTGGCGAGCATCGGCATGCTCAAACATGTCGGCGAACGGATGCTTCCGGCTTATTTCAAACAGTGCTTACGCCTTGTGCGCCCGGGCGGCAGAGCAAAGTGGATTTGAAATACGGGATGGAGGTACACTCTCTATCAATCGCTTCTGGGGAAACCCGATCGGAGGAAGAGCGGACTGCCGCTGACACGGGAAGATTGGTACAAACGAGACTTGCTACGCCAACGATCGCCGAAACCGGAAGTGTCCCTGCAGAAGCCGATTCATATGAAAAACCTCACGCGACACAATTCTTCGCGGGCTTGCTAAGGTAGAGTTGCTGTGTGGGGTGGGAAGGGATTCGGCTAGAAATGGGTGATGTGGGTGAAATACCTTCCCCAGCAGCAACAAAACCGAAAGCGAAGCTAAGCTTTAAATGTTCCAAGTGGCATTCGCACGTGCCCAATCCGGTTGTAGCGGAACCGAGCGACGGCGTAGGCCTCTCGTTGTTTGCCAACAGCGACCTCTTGCTTTGAAACTACCTCAAAGCCGGTATTAACAGTACGGCTCTTCCTGAATTTCTGGCAACGTTATGGCTCACGCTACCTATAAACAATTCACGGATAAAGCCGCGTCCTTGACTTCCCATAACTATCAAGGTGTAGCCATTCTTGGCTTCTTTAAGGATTTCTTGGGTAGGATTGCCGTATGGGATCTTAATCTCCACATTCGTTGCCCCTTTTTTCACAAGTCTTTCTTTCAACATTTCCAATCGCTCAGCATCAATTCTGTTGAACTCTTCCAATTTGCCTTTCAGATGCTTGTCAATTTTTGTCTTTTCCTGAACGTGAAGGAGAGTCACCTTCTTACAGCCATCTTCAACGAGTCTCTCGGCATAATCAAAAGCCCTATGAGATGTGTCTGAAAAATCGGTGGCATAGAGAATGTTCGCTTTCAAATCATCACACGAGGGCCCGATGCACCTCTCACCGTTCACTTCGGTTACGGTAGTCCTAATGAGTAAGAGGGGCTTCTCGTGACTGTGCAGCACTTCAGATGTGACGCCACCGATGTGGAAGAGAAGATGGCTTGCCGCACTTTCGCCATGGGAGCCAACCACGATAAGTGACACGTTTCGTTCTCTGGCGACCCGCTGTATTTCTTCGGAAGGAATCCCCGGAGCGATTTCCAGGGACGTATTGAACCCCTCGGCTTCCAGAGTATTCTTCTGCTTTATCAATGCCGGTTCAACGGATTCTTTGATGAGATATTTCAACGAGTCCAAATGTCTGATGCCGAGCGCATAGAACAACATTACTTCTTCAACACCGAGCGATTTGAATGCCTTCATGCACGTTATCAAACTGTCGGATGCAGGCGATAAGTCCGATGCGATTAAAATTTTCTTAAACATGGGTATTCTCCTTGGAACATTGATAACAAACCCTCTCTTATACTGTTACTTCTTCAACGAAGTATCTTTTCTTGAACCGAAGCGCCACGTTCACGAGCATGATGAGAACCGGTACTTCTACCAACGGACCAATCACCGTTGCAAATGCTACTTGCGAGTTGATCCCAAATACCGCGACTGCAACGGCAATTGCCAATTCAAAGTCGTTGCTGCCTGCAGTGAATGCGGCCGTGGTTGTTTTTTCATAGCCATATCCCATCTTTCTGGCAAGAAAAAAGGTGATAAAAAACATACCGGCGAAATAGAGCAAGTACGGGATGGCAACCCTCACGACGTCAAGGGGCAGTTCAACGATTTTTTCTCCCTTGAGCGAGAACATGACAAAAATTGTGAAGAGCAACGCAAGAGGAGTAAGGATGGAAATCTTCGGGACGAATTTTGTGTGATACCATTCTTTGTCTCTTATCGAAATAAGACTTGCGCGGGTTACCATCCCAGCGAAGAATGGAATGCCGAGATAAATCAGCACAGTAATTGCTATTTCCCAAATGGATATTTCCACTAATGCGCCCTGGAATCCAAAAAGCGGGGGTAATACGGTGATGAAGATGTAGGCATACACGGAATAGAGAAACACCTGAAAGATTGCATTGAACGCTACAAGCCCTGCCGCGAGTTCAGAATCTCCTTTTGCCAGGTCATTCCACACAAGGACCATGGCGATGCAGCGTGCAAGCCCAACCAGGATAACACCGATCATCATCTCCGGTTTGTCAGGCAGGAACACGATGGCGAGAACAAACATGACCAGGGGGCCGACAATCCAGTTTTGGACCAGCGATAAAGAAAGCAGTTTTACATTCTTAAAAACGACGGGAAGCTCTTCATACTTCACTTTTGCAAGAGGAGGATACATCATCAGGATCAATCCGATTGCAATTGGAATGTTTGTAGTCCCGGAGCTTAACGAATCCCAGAACCCGGCAATGCCGGGGAAGGCTGATCCGGCAACAATCCCCAAAACCATGGTGAGAAATATCCAGAGCGTGAGATAGCGATCAAAGAATGACAATTTTGTGGAGAAAGATGACATGGTTATTCCTTCGTCGGCGTCGTTGAGTAGAATGTATCGAATCGATTATTGATTTCATCGCGTGCTCGCCGAAACACGCGCAGAATATCTCCATCGATCATGTTGTTTCTGCAGGATCAGTCTGATGGGCAACCGGAAGCAAAATGAAAACCACCGATTTCGCTCACGCACCGGAGTTGTAGAGGAGGCCCAGGATCCGTCGCAGAATTGCAGCTTGCTCATACTCCTCTTTCTCGACGGCTTGCTGAAGCTGATTTCGCAGAATGTCTTGGCTAGGCCTCACTACGGCTTCTGATTTTTCGGGCAAAACGAGGGGGGCGGGACGCTCGCGGTCAGCCTCGGGGGCCTTTGATATCTCGAGCATGATCTCTTTGTCAACCCGCAACAGAGCACCTGCACTGAGGGAAAGCAGAACGGCCTCCACATAGGGTTTAATACTTGTCAATAGATATTCGCCCCGGCGAGCCGTCACGGTGGCAAGGAAGGGATGGCCACGCACTCCGTTCAAGATGACTTCGTCTACCTGCTCTTTTACCGCAGGATGATGATGCACTTCCTTCCCGAGACGGGAAAGAAGAGCGTTGATGCGGTAAGCATCGGACTTGCGGACAAACATGGGAAGCCATAATCCCTGCTCATCATTCTTGAGGATCACCACGAACATCCGATGAAGAGGACAATGTCGGACCGCGGTGACTTTGACGTTAACGAGCATGGCTTCCTCATCGAAGGGATAGGTTTTCGCGACCTTCCTGGTCCCAAACAAGCTCGACGATGGCTTCTTCAACCCCCTCAAGTTCCTCAACGCGGTTTCTGATTGTCGACAGAAGATAGCCGGCCAACGGGCAAAAGGGTGTGGTGAGGGTCGTCTTGAGGTGGACGATTCCACCGTCGATTTGAATGTCCCGAATGAGATTCATCTTCACGACGCTCTGGCCGAGTTCAGGATCGATAACCTCGTCCAATGCTTCGAGAACCTCTTCGCGTGATGTCATTGTTCACTTCCTTTCTGCGATCGATTCAGTGCCGCCAACCCGTTCTTGCGCCTCGGCCGAATCGGTCACAACGCTCAAGACTGCCGCAACGATCTTGTCCAGTCGAGCCAGGCGTCCCCACCCCTCACCGCCACAAGCCATCTCGCCGTATTCGGGATCGACAAACAAATAACCGTTGCGCTTGAGCTTGGCGACGTTCTCTTGCACGATCGGATTCAACCACATGTTTTCATTCATCGCCGGACATATGATCACCGGCGCCCTCACGGCCATGATCGTTGTCGTCAGCATGTCGTCGGCGATGCCGTTGGCGATTTTCCCGATGAGATTGGCGGTCGCAGGCGCAAGGACAACGATGTCTGCGATACGTCCCAGGGCGATATGTTCGATGCTGGAATGACTGTGTCCGTCAAACATCTCCACCGAGACCGGATGCTGGGAAACCGTTTCGAGAGTCAGTGGTGTGATGAATTGCGTGGCTGATGTGGTCATGATAACGCGAACATCCGCCAGACGAGAGCGGAGCAAACCGATCAGGTCAACGGCCTGATATGCTGCGATCCCCCCGCTCACACCGAGTAAAATGTTTTTGCCCGCAAGCACATTCTCCTCCTCCCATAGGCGTTCAGCAGCTCGCCGCGGGTGCAGCGGTAGCGGCAAAGTCAAAACCCAGGCCTTCACTGATTGTACCGTTGCACTCCTGGAGCAACATAATCAACGCTTGCTGGGCCCGTCCATACCGCTCTGTGGCCGGGTGTGCGTTGAAATTCTTCTGAACTGTGCGCAGCCCGGATATATCGTCTTGCGTCACCGTGCCGCTACGTTCTTTCTCCTGGTAGGCCTTTGCGAGCGTCGTATACTCGCCGCGCATGTTCACAATGGCCGGGTTGTTATCGAACTGTCCCTTTGCGGTCTGGAATTCCTTGACGGCATTCGAGGAGCTGAGATATCGAACGAATTCATCAGCCCCAAGCTTTAATCGTATGTCAACCATGGGGTAACTCTCCTTTCTTCAACAGCATCCGCCGGCGGGTTTGGCCAAGCCGGCAAAATCGAATCCAAGCTTCTCGGTCATATACAAATTCAATTCCTTCAAGATCAACAGCATTTCATCTTGAGATTCAAAGTACTGTTTGAGTGTCGGGTTGGACAGCATCTGGTGCTTCGCCTGATTCAACCGGTCCGCTTCCTGTGAGGGGGTGCCTCCCCAGCTTTGCATCATCTGCTGGAGTTGCTGTGCTTGCTGAAAATCGGAAAGCAACTGTTGCGCAGAGGGATCATTCCGCAGGCGCCTGCTCGCTTCATCAAATTGCCTGAACTGCGGCGATTCAACAATCGTCCGCGCAAAGCGCTTCGAGGCCTCGAGGATTCTTGGTTCAGCCTTTTCCTCAATGTGATGTATCGACTGCATAAGGACTCCTTATTTCTGTGGAATCAATGAGATGCCCATGAGCTCCAACTGCTCACGGATACGTCGTTCTGAAAGCTTGCCACCGCTCTGCACAAGCGCCCCGTTCACCGTCACATAAGGCGGAACATCGTCTCCCTTTTCGAGAAGGGAAAGGATATCAGGATGTTCAAATGATTCAGGTGTGAAAATTTCAACGAACTCCGTTTCGATACTCCTCCCATACTTTTCGCGCAGGCGTCGCGCGATCATCTCGGCGGCGCTTCGCCAGGTCTTGGCGGGGTCACAGGCATCCATGGGCAACGCGAAGATGCGAACGGTCACGGAGGCGTTGTCTGCCGTCATTTCGGGGCCAACCTTTCGGCGTAGAAGTCCCAAAACTGCGTCTTGATTTGGTCTCTCACACGACGGAACGTGGACAGGACTTCGTCTTCTGTCCCAGTTGCTTCCGCCGGGTCATCGAAACCGATGTGCAGTCGGTGTTTTACGCTCCCGACGAACACGGGACAAGTTTCTTTGGCATTATCGCAGACCGTGATGACGTAGTCGAATGTCTCCTTGAGAAAACGATCCACATCCTTCGGGAAAGCCCCGTCAATAGCGATTTCCGCTTCCTTCATGACTGCGACGGCCTTCGGATGTACCCGTGCGGCGGGTTTCGTTCCGGCTGAATAAACTTCCAGCGACGAATCGAACGATTTCAGGAATGCTTCCGCCATCTGACTCCGGCAGGAGTTGCCTGTACACAGGATGAGAATTTTCACAGGGTCTGTTCTCCGGCGTAGCTGAAGGTCTCATTCTTGAACAGCTCTTGCGCTGCACGCTCGACCATCGCGAGCCCTTTGATTTCTGTTTCAAGCAGAGGCATCACTGCCATTGGAAGCTGAAAACGCTCTCTGATTTCTTTCAGATACTTTGCTTGCATCGCCAGTCGCCGTGCGAAGTAGTCGTTCCGGCAGTATTCAGGCGAAAGAACCTGGTTGGCCACTACAAACTGTGTTGGAATGCCCGCCCCTTTCAAATCGAGCATTGCACGGTACGCCTCCACGACCGGTGTAGATTCCGGGTACACGACGAAGGCAAACACGGAGCGCTCGGGATCTTTCATGCGGGCGATGATCCGCTCGAACCGCTTCTGTGTCTCCGATTTTGCGGCAGTACTCTTGTCGGATGTCGTTACCATCAAGCCG
>JBBEBV010000100.1:0-1131 GCA_040882165.1 Bacteroidota bacterium | reverse complement strand
AGCCATTGTCCTGAAGCCACGCCATGGCTTCAGCTTTAAATGGGTCGAGATCCGTGTCAGCTGGGAAAATTGCCGGTGTACATCGACACTGTCCCATTAAAAGGTTATTTGCTACAATGACCCCAGTTGCAGACTGGAGGTCATAAACGTGCCCGCTAAAATCGAAATCAAGAATCTCAACAATCTCATCAAACTGTATCAATCCGGGCAGTCGGCATCTGAGATTTGCCAATACTTTGCAATCAGTAGTTGCGTCTTCCGTCAGCGCCTCCGCGAGCATGACATCCAAATTCGTAGTCAATCCAACGCGGCGAAGCTCCGCTGGCGATTTCGCCGCAACTTGGAGCCCAATCTGAATGCGATGCATCAAGCTGTGAGAGGCACTCGGAATAGTCAACGTCATCGGCAGCGTGTTGCCCTGACCCGCATGAAAACCTTGAGCCAATTGGGACGCTTTGAACGCGAGACGTTCAAGATCCTCACTCGGAGTAAAATTCGAAGCATTCGACAATTTGCGATCAATGGTTACAATCTCGATCTCGCCTTGCCCAAGCTTCGCATCGCCATCGAAATCGCCGCTGGTCCTCCCAGAGAAGCGCAACGTTCCAGCTTTGAGAAACGTCTCAAATACCTCAGCGATCATGGCTGGTCTGTACTCTTTATCGTTTGGAAACAGAACGGGATTCAACTGCGACGACGGACGCTGTTCATCCCGCGTATCGTACGCCAACAAATATTCACTTTTATGAAGCAGCTTCGCCGGTTTGATACCCATCGAGGTTACTACCGGGTGGTTCGCGGTGACGGTAATGCAATGACCCAAGCGGGTTTTAATTTTCCGCATGTACCCCGTATATAGCATGCGAGTCGCGGCAAGCAACTGCCCCTGAATTTCTGTTTCTGGAACGAAACAATTTATATGCCGGGGCATATTATCGCCATCGCGAATCGGATAGCCGTGCCGGACGGCGCAGCCTGGTGTTGTTGCATCATCGAGAACAGCCCACCAAACTTCCATCGTCTCACTCGGGGAGAGTCTGGACTGCTGCCGCATCAAAAGCGCCCACTCTCGCCTCGCCTCGTTGCGATAGTGCTGCACCGACCCGTAGGCCGTCCCACTCGGTTCGTCCA
>JBBEBV010000099.1:0-1136 GCA_040882165.1 Bacteroidota bacterium | reverse complement strand
CTACATCGGCATCGAAATGATGAACGTCGTCCCCTTCCCTTCTTCGGATTGAACCGCTATCGTCCCTCCCTGCATATCGACGATTCGCTTTGCCAGCGGGAGACCGAGTCCAACCCCTTTTTCCTGCACGATCTTCATAAACGGCTCGAACACGCGGTCCTGGAATGCCTTCGGGATGCCGCTGCCGTTGTCAGAAACCTTGAAGACGACATTCGCGCCGCTCGCTTCGGTGGAAAGCTTGATGGTTCCTCCGGGCGGGACATAATTCGCTGAATAGCCGACGATATTGATCATCGCCCGCGCCATGCGGTCGTAATCGATCATTGCATTCCCTGAATACCCGAGAGAAGTCTCTATTCCAATCTCATCCCGCTCCAGGTCCTGTTTGACGGCGGAGACCGCATAGTTGATAATCTGACCGACGTTGCAGGAACGCTTGCTTATCTTCAATTCGCCCGTGGTAAAGTCGAGGAGGTCGGAGGTCATTTTGTTCATGGCGGTCACGGCGTTGCGGGCGGACTCACAGAGCATCGCCTTCTGTTCGGAGGAGAGCTCCGACTTTTGAATCTGATCGACCGCGGCGACGATCTCCCGCATGGGGGAGCGGAAATCACGGATAAGCGAGCCGGCAATCTGTCCCACCGCCGAGGTGCGCAGAGCCTGCTGGCTCTGGAGCAGCGCTTTTCGCATGCGATCGAACGAGCGGGAAAGTTGACCGAGTTCGTCTCCGGATGCGGAGATCTTCATCGGCGACGTCAGGTTTCCCTGTCCGATTGCCTCCGTTGCCGAGACCAGCGTCTTGATCGGTTTTTGAATGAACGACCGATAAAAGACAAAGCCGATACCGAGCGCGATCACGGCAAACCCGATTGAGATCATGGCGGTGCGGGCAGAGTTCTCCCGGATGGCCGCGTTGATCTCCGCCAGGGGCAACTGGATGTGGGCGACCCCGAGGACATGGCTCACTTCCACCTCGTGACAGGCCTGGCACTTCTTTTCCGCCTTGAACGGAATGATGGCCTCGAAATCGTTTTCTCTTCTGACCCAGATCGGAATTCCGGTTTGGAACACCTCGTTCCCAATCGTTCCTTTGGCAAGGGCGGCCTGTGCGCGCTTCTCAAGACGAACGTCCCGGA
>JBBEBV010000098.1:0-6286 GCA_040882165.1 Bacteroidota bacterium | reverse complement strand
AATGTGACTCCCCACTCCACCTCCCCCGTCCGGTCCGTCGTGAGCCCGATCCTTAGGACGTTCCCGTCTTCGGACAATGGTCGGGCACCCCCCACGACACGCTCGATTCCCATTCCAGATCGATGGATGATCACTTCATACGGATTATTCCGTACGACAAGGGATCGGCCACGGATTGTTCGGGTCTCCTCATCCCACGCAACATTCACCAGATCGACACCCCCCTGCGTGATGTGCCGGGTTGTCGAGAGGATGATCGGATGGCGGACAACACGGTGCAGCGAGAGGACTATGCACGATTGGGGCGGGAGATTCACCGTGAAGGAGGCGGACGATGTTCCCCGATAGAGGGAATGCCAGAAATCGAACAGATGATACTCGGCTTGCGGGTCCAATCCGAGCGTATCGAAAGCAACTCTCTTTTCGATCTCATTGTCTGTCCAGTTAAACAACCCGGCAATCGTCCACCCTCCGAATTCCTTTTCGACGTGGAGACTCCAGACCTGCGGCGGATGCTTCTCGAACAAATCGACCGGCCTGCCGAATCCATAGCGTTGATTTACGTTCCTGTACACCGGCATCACTTTCTTCAGGATCTCAATTCGTTCGGGAGGAAGCTTCGAAAGGTATTCACTGACAAACACCGCACCGCCGGAGAGTGCGATGAGGCTTGCCCACATCCGCGCTTGCTCTATGGTGAACGGCTCCCGCACCAGGAGGCAGTCCGGATCATTCGTCCAGAACGCGCCGTTCGTGTAGTACCGGGCGGAGACCGATTTGACACCGTACGTGAAGGTCCTGTTCCAATCCCCGACATCATCCCCAATCCTGAAGACCTCTGCGAGGCCGAGCGTTGCCGGCATAACGCTGTTACACGCAAGGAGATGCGCTTTTCCGCGGACTGCCTCTGCGATGATTTTGAGAGAATCCCTGCACGACTCAATATTCGTCCTGGATTGATCGTACGGTTCCTGATGTGCTGCATGATCGGCAAAGAGCTTCGGCCCCCATTCCCCAAAAAGGTCGAACGACGGAAAATCGTACTTCACATATTCGTATCCCCACTCCTCCGTCAGCATTGTGAGAACGTGTTGCACATACAGCCGGACTTCCGGATTCGAACAATCCATTTGTCCACGTTCGTTGAACCATTCAGGATGCTCAGCCCGCTCCTTTGCACCGTCAATGATATGGAAAGGCCGCACCCAGATGCCGGGTTTGAGGCCCCGTTTCCGGATCTCGTCCGCGAACCACTTCATCCCGCGCGGGAATTTGCTGTTCGGCACCCACGGCCCTCCGGCGATGACGTTGTGCGGCGGCGGAGTCGTTTCGACGCCGAGCTGCCATCCGGAATCGATCTGAACGTACTCCAGGCCGAAGTCTTTCAACTCGCGGGCAATGAAATCGAGATTCCTGAGTACATCATCTTCGGTCGTCTGCGCCTTGGAGAAATACCAATCAACCCATCCAACCGGAATGATCGGGGGCGGGGAAACTCCGTTGCGCCGCGCAACGATACGGGCATAGCCTTCGAGCGCTTCCCATGGTGACCCATCCACCATGCGGATCATCAACTCGCTGACGGTAAAGGACTTGCCGGCCGGAACCATGATCCCTCGACTGCCCGCATGAGTGTCGGCCCGTATCATGAGATCAACCGATTGCTGTCCCTGACGCGGTGTGAGTGCAAACGAGAGCTTGGTGTTCGGGACCTCGTAATAACTCAAAGAACAATTGATATGGTTGTGAAGATCAAAAAGGTGCATGTCCCAGGCGCTTTGCAGGGGATCTTGTTCCACCATTTCCCGGACACCGGCTGCACCATAGCAGCGTTCCCACTCATCGCTCAATACAGTCCGATTCTCGGCGGCCTGCCAGAACGCCCAGCCATCTCCCGTCGAAGGCGAAGTGACAAGAGGATAGATATTGTTGACACGGAGAGTCGTGGTCGACCGATTACTGACGGTCACTCCAAGCACGAGTATTGTTCCTTCTTCCTCCACCCTCCACCGGAGGAGGATATCGCACTCCTCGCGCGTATCGTGGAACCACACAGAATTCCCATCGCGGGAAACGGCAAACCTTCCTCCTGAGGAGGTCAACAGTCCGGTTTCCGTCTCGATTTTGATGAAGGCGCGGTCAAGGAGCGCGGCCTCACCATAACGGATGGAAAAAAATCCCGGTTCAGCGTCGGGATGCAGTGATAAGGCGAGTTTCTTCATTCCTTCAAACTGATTCGCGTTCAGCAAATTGTCGAAGACCCCTACAACAAAAGAAGAGCATACTCCCAAGGAGGTGTTTTTGAGAAAGGAACGCCGGGAGAGGCTACCGGCAGACGGGCTACTACGGGATGGTTCCATCAGCGGAAGTTCTCAATGATGAAGTCCAAATCGTTTTTCCCTTAAATTTCAGCCAGGTCGCTTCAAGAACGCTAAAGCGGACCGGCTGAGTCCCTTCGCGAGAGATGAGGACAACGTTGGCATCCGATTCTACCTCTCCGCCGTTCCGCAGCCGTGGAGGGAACAGGACGTCGTCCGTCCGATAACCTGTGGCAATGCGCACGTGTCCCGGTGAAGGGGTTGAACAAGCAAGCGTGTCCAATGGACTTTGGAATGGATAAAGCAAGACTGTAAAGGTTTGAGTTCCCCTCGCGGCTGTTCTCTGATCGAAGGAGACCCAATTGTTTTCCTGTGTCGTTCCCGGAGTGAGGTTTTCCGTGCTTGCGGCCATGCCGGTTCCCCGGCGGGTGGCCCAGCCCTTTGTCGCCGGAAGGAGAGCAAGACCAGGGGACCCGGTGGTGCGAAAGCCTTTCCCGTAGGGGACAAGGTGTTCCGGTGAATGAAGATACCAGGACAACGTATCGCCATCACGGCCCGATGTCAGGGAATCGACGATCAACCAATAACGGGGCTTGACAAAGAGGATCTGTCTTTGATGGTGGACGCCGAACCTCCGGTAGCCGTCATGATCGGCGGAAAAATATTCCAATGACGGCGTCGCGTGCCAGGCGACATTTTCTCCCATGATGGTTTCCCGTTCCATGTTCTGATCATTCACAACAACCATATTGTGCGCCCGAGAGGATTTGTACCAAGGAATGTACAATGGGTCGTCATAGGTAAGCCCGAGACCGGCATCGACCGCCAGTGCCTTGCCGTAGGCATAGAGTTCGAAGTTGAGTAAATCGGAGTGTGTGTGAGAACCGTTCCAGGGACCGTAATTGATATTCATATAGAGTGCATCCCTGGTCCAATCCGTCCGCATGACGGTGAAACCGGAGGCCGGCATATGGCGGGTGGTCCAGGACGGAAGCACGGGCTGCGCTCCGGCGGGAATGCCGAGGAGGTTCTGCATCACCCCTGAGACCTCCGGCTTTTGGAAAAATGCTGCCGCGTCCCGGAAAATGAGCGCGGGAAACGATCCGCGATGACTGTCGTTGATCGCCGGTATCTCGCCTGTCGGGGTGAGCATCGTCAGCCACCAATCGACGGTTTTCCCCATCGTGGAACGGATCTTGCCTGCCAGCTCAGGACTTGCCTCATAGGCGTTGAGGAGGTAATAGAGATTGCGGTAGATCAGGTACGTAGCCATCGTGTAGTTGCGGGGAGATCGCTCGGAGTGTCCTCCATCGTCAAACCAATCATCGCGCAAATGTTCGTCCAGGCGGCGGAGTCCCATGGCCAACCACTGTGGAGACTCCCGGAACTCCGGAAAGACAAGGGCCAATTGGACGAGCATGTATGACCCGTGCGCCTGCCAGTTACCGGAACGGTACCCCTCCCATTTCTGCAATTCATAGAGCCAACGGCCGGCCCCCAGCATCGTTTTGAGCATTCGCTCATGAGTTTGCCATGAACGGTTTCGGTAGGGGAGAAAATAATGTTCGAGAAACATCCGGTTGCGGACGCCCAGGCCAAGTTCATAGTACACGACATCGAGCTCGGGAAAGCCCCGGGTGATGCTGTTGCGCTGTTCATACCAGCGGTTGAAGAATTCGTCGAACTTCGCAAGGTAGCGCTCGTCCCCGGTGAGTATATAGGCACTGTTCAGCGGTCTGGACCAGATCCAGTAGTGAAACCCGTATCTTCCCGATTGCCCTACGTCGCGGTTAAAATCCACCGGCCCGTCAAACTGCACCACCACATCGCCCCACACACGAATGGTGTTCTGCAAGAGCAATTCGGCCCTGCCCACGGACGTATCCCGTTCCTCCGGGTAGATGGCACAATGCCGGCGAATATCCTCATGGGTCATCAGAAGGTCGGTATCCAGCAGCATGCAAAAATTCTGGGTGGCATAGCGGGGTTGTTGTTTCCCTGTCCAGTAGGATCCCCACGCCTCGTAAGCGGCGCGGACCTTTCCAGCGGCAACGGCAGAACGCATGCCGGTGAGCCCGGCGTTTTCGTACACGAGGGCGGAGAAGAGATCGAGGTCGGAGATTGTTTTGATCCGGGTGTCGACGTACAGAGGATCGTTCAAACGGGAGCTATCGGAAACAGTCTGGCGGGAGACCAGAGGCGGAAGAAAAATCAGGGAGAGGGTAAGAAAACTGATGAAAGCTCTCATGCGCGGAGGGAGAGGATCGGTGGTTCAAGTGAAGCGGGGAATGGATGTGCGGAACGGCTACCCGAGGATCAATTCCATTCCTTCTTTTCCGCCGATACACTTTGTGGTGCCATGAAACGTCTTGACCAGGGCGTTTGCCTCGTTCACCATCGCGTCGACAAACGCATCATCATGCATGGGGTCGTGATGAAAGAGAGCGAGCTGTCCCGCGTTTGCCTGCACAGCGAAGCGGACCGTTGCCTCAAGGGGAGAGTGGCCCCACCCCTTCTTCTCGTTATACTCCGCGTTGGTATATTGCGCTTCACCGATATAGATGTCAACGCCCTTCAGGAACTCGACAAATTTCTCGTCGAGGTAGTCGGGAACGTCGGATGTGGCTTTTCCTTTTCCTCGCGGTGAATGGAGTGACCCATAATACGGTTCGTTGTCCGTTGCGTATACCACGCTCCGCTTTTCGTCCGACACACGATAGGCAAGGCAGAGAGAGGGATGGTTCAAATAGAAGTGCTCGATGGTCAAAGGACCGAGTTGAACCGGATCGCGTACTTCGTGGAACTCGATGTTCTTGTTCATATCCCCCAACTCCACCGGAAAATAGTCTGAATCCATTTGAATTTTCAGGATCTTTTCCAGTGACTTATCGCGCCCCGGTGGTCCATAAATATGAATTTTGTTCTCACGTCGATAGGCCGGGAGAAAAAAGGGGAACCCCTGGATGTGATCCCAATGGGTATGGCTGATGAAGAGGTGGATCTCGAGGTGTTGATTGGGAAATTCCCTGATCAGATTGTTGCCGAGCTCACGGATCCCGGTGCCGGCATCGAACACCAAAATGTGGTTGCCGCTGCGAACTTCAACGCACGAGGTATTTCCCCCGTAGCGCATCGTAGGGACTCCCGGTGTGGCAATCGAACCACGCGTCCCCCAGAACCGGACTTTCATCATGGCCCGACCTTCCGCTTCTGCATTTGCTCCTTGACGAGCTGCATAAGCTCTTCGAGTTCGATCGGCTTGACGATGTACGCATCGGCGCCCAACTCGAGGGCCTTATCGATATCGGGCTTATACGCTTTGGCGGACATGACGATGATCGGGGTATTTGAAAATACGGAATTGTCACGGAGCGATTTACACACTTCGAACCCGAGCAAACCCGGCATCACGAGATCGAGAACGATCAGATCCGGTTTCTCCTGTTCGGCAATCCTCAACCCGTCAATACCGTTATCCGCCTGGAGTACGGCATATCCTTCCCGCTCGAAACCGTTGGCAACCAAACGACGGAAAAATTCCTCATCGTCAACAAGTAGGACTTTTTGTTTCAAAACCTCAAAGCCTCCCTAAAAGAAGAATAACGGCCCTGCATACGAACCGTACGGTGACGCCAAACTTATGAATTACTTTGTCGAAAGGCAACAGAGTTCAGGGGAGAAACGGTCAGCGGCGGTGCGCCGGAATGGGGTTCTGCTCAATAATGGCAATAGGACCTCCCCCTCCGCACCTGCTCTTGTGAACGACATTGTGCGAGGGCGGGGGCGGGGGCGAATTTCTCGGAAAGTCTGCCCCGGAGTCGGGAAAACCTACGACTTCTCCCAATCCCAATCCACCCAAATCCCAATCCACCCAAATCCCAATCCACCCAAATCCCAATCCACCCAAACTTATCGAGCGACAGCGAAGATAAGTTTGTGGGTGGATTGAGGATCCCGTCCGTTGTTTG
>JBBEBV010000097.1:0-6313 GCA_040882165.1 Bacteroidota bacterium | reverse complement strand
TTCTGCTTCTCGTCAGCCTGTTCCTGATGAGACAGACGAAGGCAACGGAACCGGCATATTAGCAGGCTGATGAAAAACAACAAAATCTGCCACTAAGGACACAGCCGGAGGCCTATAAATGAAGCACGCGTAGCGTGCCTCAATTTGGATATAGACTTATTTTTTTATACCTGTCGCTTAGAGGCGGATGCAATGAGTAGGATGCTAACGCATCCTACAGCTTGTACGCCTCCGGCCTTTGTGGCAACTAAAAAGAGTCTTTCATCATCGGGAAACGAGCCCGCCTACCGCAGACTGGCATGAGCGCCTTTTTTGCATAAGCGCTCAATAACAACACAAGGTTTCTTTTTAGAAGTAGCACTCGGAGATTGATTATGGCCATTCAACGCAAACGGACAGCATTGCTTCAAAAGGTTCTCTCTCATGGGGTGCTGCTGATCTTCGTCGTTATTTGTCTTTTTCCCATCTGGCAGGTGGTGAACATCTCGCTCCGGCCCGGTGACCAGCTTCTCTCCACCTCTATGGCGTTGATCCCCGAGAACGCAACATTCGAGAACTACATCAAGCTCTTCACCGAGCGCGACTTCCTCCGTTGGCTCTGGAACAGCACTCTGGTGTCGCTGACCGTGACGTTTACCGGGGTCGTGTTCGCGTCGACCGCAGGATATGGCTTCTCGCGGTTCCGGTTCCCCGGTCGGAAGGCCGGGCTGTTGAGTCTTCTCACGACGCAGATGTTCCCGGCGACGATGCTCCTGCTCCCGATGTACATCATGCTGATCCACCTCGGCCTCATCAACACGTTTCTCGGCATCGTCATCGTCTACTCGGCGACCGCTCTCCCGTTCTGCATCTGGACGATGAAAGGGTACTATGACACCATTCCGGTCAGTCTGGAGGAGGCTGCCCGCATCGACGGCTGCACCCAGTTCCAGGCCTTTCGGCGCGTCATCCTGCCGCTGGCCGCCCCGGCTCTCGTGATCACAGCCCTCTTTTCGTTCATGACGGCTTGGTCGGAGTATCTGGTGGCCGCGCAGATCCTGCAGGACTCGTCGTTGTGGACCCTTCCCCTTGGGCTGAAGTCCTTTGAATCGAGCATGAGCACCGAATGGGGGTTGTATGGATCCGCTTCGATCCTTGTCATGATCCCGGTCGTTATTCTGTTTCTCGCATTAAGCCGCTGGCTTGTCTCCGGTCTGACGCTTGGCAGCGTGAAAGGATAGACCATGAGAAAACTCCTGCTCGCCTCCCTAACTCTCCTCATCTGCATAGGATGTTCTATGAATACGCCAACGCGCATCGAGTTGAACAGGCCATGGCTTTTTCAGGTTGACTCCCTGGACAAGGGTCTGTCGGAATCCTGGTATGCGGACGGCTCCAGCCGGACTGGTTGGAAGGAAGTCTCCGTTCCGGACCATTGGGAACGGTACAATCTTCCCTCATACGACGGCGTCGGTTGGTTCTCGACGAAGTTCGAGTTTGGCGCCCCGCATCAGCCCATGGCATTGTTCTTTGGGGGGGTCGATGACGACGCGGACGTATGGGTGAATGGGAAGAAAGCCGGTTCCCACGCGGGGTACAGCGAAGCCTTCTTTTTTGAGATCACCAATCTGCTCCGACAAGGATCAAACGAACTGACCGTCCGCGTCGTGGATCACGCAGGACCCGGAGGAATTTATAAGCCGGTCACGGTGATCGCCTTGGACAGCGTTCACCGGATTCTCGAATCCCCGTTTTCAAAATTACCCGCCCGGCTCAGTGAGGAATGGGTCAAGGATGCCGTGATCTACGAGGTGTACCTCCGCTCGTTCTCAAAGGAGGGAAGCTTCAGAGCGCTCGAGAAGAGGATCCCGGAATTGAAACGACTGGGTGCGACCGTTCTCTGGCTGATGCCAATCCATCCGGTCGGCAAGGTGAACCGGAAGGGGACCCTCGGAAGTCCTTATGCCGTACAGGATTTCTACGGGATCAACCCGGAATTTGGGACATTGCAGGACTTCCGTTCACTTGTCAGAACCGTCCATCAACATGATTTGAAAATCATCATTGACCTGGTGGCCAACCACACGTCATGGGACAGCAAGCTCATCCGCGAGCACCCGGAGTGGTTCACGAAAGACTCCACGGGAGCGATCGTCCCACCCAACGATGATTGGACCGATGTTGCCGACCTTCACTTTGACAACCCCGAACTGCGCGACTATATGATCGCCATGATGAAGTACTGGGTTCGCGACGAGGGTATCGACGGTTACCGGTGCGATGTGTCGGAAATGGTCCCGACCGATTTCTGGAATCAGGCGCGGAAGGAACTCGATGCCATCAAACCGGTGATGATGCTATCGGAGGGAACCCTGCCGGAGCACCACGTGGAAGCGTTCGACCTCACCTATTCATGGAATCTTTATGCGACGCTCTCAAAGGTCATCACCGGGTCAACGTCCGTCGGTGTGTTTGACGACCTGTTGAAGACGGAGTCCTACGGGTTCCCTCAAGGGTCCCTTCGCATGCGGTTTTACACGAATCACGACCAGAACGCGTGGGATGCGCCGGCTGTCGAAAAATTTACCCGCGCGGGGGCCAAAGCGACCGCCGTCGTCACCTTCACATTTCCCGGCGTTCCGCTCATCTATAACGGTGAGGAGGTCGGCAACAAAAAACGCCTGGCGTTGTTTGAAAAGGTGGAAATCGACTGGGGGAAAAATACTGACTTTCGGGAGTTCTACACCTCGCTCTGCAATCTCCGTCTGGAACATCCGGCGTTACGGCGCGGGGAGTATCAGCCCCTGCACAATTCCGATGGGGAAAAGGTCTTGTCGTTTCTCCGCCAACTCGGGAACGACCGGCTGATGGTGGTGATAAATCTCTCTGATACGGTGCGCTCGGCAAAAGTGGAAGTTCCCGACAAGTCCAGCACGACCCTTCGGGAATATTTCACATCAGCTCAATTGGATGTTCTTCAGGGAATGCTGGCTCTCACGCTCCAACCGTTTGAATACGCGGTGTTCATCGTTCCGTGAAGCGAACGGCTTCTGAGAAGCTCGAAAAAGGCTAAGACATACGATCCATGAAAACAATCAATCTCGTCCTTGGAATCCACAATCACCAACCGATTGGAAATTTCGATTTCGTATTCCAGCACGCCCACCGGCATGCCTATCAACCCTTTCTCGATCTTCTGGAGAAATACCCTCGCGTCAAGCTGACCCAGCATTACTCCGGGATCCTTCTGGAGTGGCTCCTGAAGCACCGGCCCGGGTTCATCCGTCAATTGAAGCGTCTGGTTGCTGCCGGCCAGGTGGAGATCATGGGGGGCGCCTACTACGAGGCGATTCTCTCGATCATTCCCGACGACGACAAAGCGGGACAACTCGAAAAACTTTCGAAGACGATCAAGAAACTTTTTGGCGAGACTCCGACCGGGATGTGGCTGGCCGAGCGCGTATGGGAACAACACCTGGCGAAGTGTATCGCGGAGGCAGGATTACAGTATACCATTGTGGACGATACGCACTTCAAGTATGCCGGGTTCTCCGAGGAAGAGCTCCTGGGATATTACGTGACCGAAGAGCAGGGAAAGAAGATAGCGATGTTTCCCATCAGCAAACGATTGCGCTACACGATTCCTTTTCAGCCTGTGCGACAGACCATCGACTACTTGAAGGAAATCGCCACAGAGGAAGGAAACCAGCTTGCCGTTTTCGCGGACGACGGCGAGAAGTTCGGTGTTTGGCCGAACACCTTCGACCATGTCTATACCCGCGGGTGGTTGGAGGACTTCTTTCAGGCCCTCAGTGACAATGCCGATTGGGTTCACCTTGTCCGTTTCAAAGACGTTCTGAAGACCATCCCGCCGCTCGGTCTCACCTATCTCCCCAACGCTTCCTACGCGGAGATGCTGCACTGGGCGTTGCCTGCTCATCACTTCGCGCTCTACGAGGAGTTTGAGCGTTCCCTCCAGGAACTGGGGGTTCGGGACAAATACGAATCGTTCTTTAAAGGAGGGTTCTGGAGGAATTTCCTTGCAAAGTATCCTGAATCGAACAGGATGCACAAGAAGATGCTCCACGTCTCTCAACGGGCTCAAAGGCTCCAGGCAACCCGGAGGAAGGGGGACAACAGGGCCGCATTGGCGCGCATCCGTACCCATATTTTTGCCAGTCAATGTAACGATGCGTACTGGCATGGTGTTTTCGGCGGGGTGTATTTGCCGGTCCTCCGCTACCCGATCTACAGCAATCTGATCGCCGCGGAAAAGGAACTCGACACGCTCGAAAAGCTCAAGGGGGCACGGATACGGTCGTTCGATTACGACTGTGACGGACATGATGAGGTGGTCGTGGAAACCCCGACCATGAACTGCTACTTCAAGCCGGATGCGGGAGGAACCCTGGTGGAGTTGGATTTCAAACCGGCCAATCTGAATGTGCTGGATATTGTTTCGCGCCGGGAGGAGGGGTACCACGCGAAGCTGAAGCACGCGGTGCCGAATGCACCGCAAGGTGCGGTGGCCAGTATCCACGACACCATCAAAGCAAAAGAGCCCGACCTGGGGCGCTACCTGATCTATGACCGCACTCCGCGCGCTTCTCTCGTTGATCACTTCTTTGCCCCCGGAACAACCCTCGAGCAGGTCACGAGCGGTTCTTCTGAAGAGGTGGGGGATTTTGTTCATCAACCGTACACGGTGAAAACATCGAAGAAAGGTCCGAGTGGAATCGTCGAACTCTCCCGGCACGGAACCGTGCTCCAGGGAGGGAAACCTCACAGGCTCTTTCTTCGCAAGAAGACCACCGTGGATTTCAAGAGAAACCTTCTGACGATCGACTATGTCCTGCGGAACGAAGAACGGGAACCGGTCCCGATCATGTTCGGCGTGGAGTTCAATGCAGGACTGCAAGATGGAAAGGCTCCGAACCGATACTATTATCTCGACACGGGATCGATGGACGATGCCAGGCTTTCCAGCACGGGACAACTCTGCGATGTTTCGGCTCTTGGACTGCGGGATGAGTGGTTGGGGGTCGATATCCGTATCGAAACAACCCGCGCGGCAACAATGTGGCGCTTTCCTTTGGAGGTCGTGTCGCTTTCCGAAGCTGGGTTCGAGCGAATTTTCCAGAGTTCCGTCGTCATCCCATTCTGGCACGTGATCCTTGAGAAAGAATGGCGGGTCGGCTTTCGTCACAGCTTCAAAACTCTCAAACAATAGCAGGTGGATTACCATGGCAACCGTTCGCTTGGAACATGTGGAAAAAGTTTACGAAGGCGGGCATATTGGTGTCCACGATATGACCCTGGATATTCTGGATCACGAGCTCCTCGTGCTGGTGGGACCGTCCGGTTGCGGAAAGTCCACCACGCTGAGGATGATCGCGGGGCTTGAGGAGGCAACGAGTGGTGCGATCGTGATCGATGGACGCGTGGTCAACGACGTGCCGCCTAAAGACCGTGATATCGCGATGGTGTTCCAAAACTATGCGCTGTACCCCCACCTCACGGTGTATGAGAACATGGCGTTTGGTCTCCGGTTGAGAAAAATGCCCAAACCCGAGATCGACCGGATGGTGAAAACAACCGCGGAGATGCTGGGAATTGAAAGCCTGCTTGACCGCAAACCGAAGGCGCTCTCCGGGGGTCAACGACAGCGTGTCGCCCTGGGACGGGCCATCGTCCGAAAGCCCAACGTGTTCCTGTTCGACGAGCCGCTGAGCAACCTCGACACGCAATTGCGGGTGCAGATGCGCACTGAAATTTCCAAACTCCACCGGCGCCTTACAACCACGATGATCTACGTGACCCATGACCAGACGGAGGCGATGACGATGGGGGACAGGATCGTGGTGATGAAGGACGGGTACGTGCTCCAGGTGGACACACCGTTGGAGCTGTACCATCATCCAAAGAACAAGTTTGTCGCCGGATTTATCGGAAGCCCGGCGATGAATTTTCTAAGCGGGACTCTTCACAAGTCGGGCGGATTGGAGTTTGGTGATGGCGAGGGCGTCACCCTCCGGGTTTCGGCGCAACACACCAGGAGGCTGGCCGCTCACGGAGCGAAGGATGTGATTTTGGGGATAAGGCCGGAAGATATTTCCATCGGAAGTGTCCGTGGCAAAACGAAGGTCCGGGCAAAGGTGGAGCTTGTCGAGCCCATGGGAAATGAACTCTATCTGTACTTCACGACGAGGGAGAAGGGGCCGCAGCACGTCGCGCGCGTGGAGGCGTCGGCAAAGATCCTTGTCGGAACGACGGTCGACCTGGTCTTTGATATGACGAAAGCCCACTTTTTCGATCATACCACGGAGCAAGCGCT
>JBBEBV010000096.1:0-1144 GCA_040882165.1 Bacteroidota bacterium | reverse complement strand
AGGTGAGCGAGCCGTCGTTGTAGGCGGCGTCGGTGTCCTCGACGGTGCCGTCGTAGACGCTACCGCCGTAGGTACAAGCGGTGGTGTCGATGCCGTAGTCGCGAGCTGATTCGGCGTTGGGCGAACTAATCGGGTAGGAAACCCAGCTGGAGTAAGCGCCGTCGGCGTCTTTGATCCGGGCTTGCCAGTGATACTCGGAGGCGTCGGTTTGGCTGCCGATGACAACAGAAACGGTGACACCACTACCAGAGTAAGCCACACCAGTGCCGCAAGAATCTTCGGTGTTGGAGAAGCTGGTACCGAGGATGTCTTTTTCGACGCAGAGCTGAAGCGTATCCGGGTTGTCGGTGTCGGTGGCGGTGGCTTCGAACGTCACGGTTGTTTCATTAGTCCAGTCGCCGACGGCTAGCGTAGCCCCGCCGGTGGTTTTTTTCTGAACAAGGGCAGTTGGGGAATCCGGTGCGGTGTTACCGGGGATGTAGTCGACCAGCGCCCAAACCGTTGTCATAGTGTAGCCGTTTTCAAATGATTCATGGTCAATGCCGATCTGAGCGGAATCGAGATCGGATGGTGTCCAGACGGCGCTTGAACCGGGCTTGTCGTAGACAGTTAGCGGGTAGAGGTTGGCGGTATCGTCGTCGTTGGTGGCGTAAGTGCTACCATTTTGAGTGTTAATGGCGGCCGATTCATCGACGGTACCGCTGGCTGATGCCTTAATTCGGGCGCGGTAGGTATCGCCGCTACTGGCAAGACAGGGCGGGCCAGGAATGCAGGTGAGAAAACGGGTACCAACGCTAACCACGCTTATGGTTGCGCCGGAATCAATTCCGGCATTACTGGCCGTTTCCATATTGTAGTCATCAATGTTGCCGGCGCTGGTGCTCTGAACTCTGGTGGTATCGCCGTCGGGAGTAATTTCGTCGACGCACTGCCAGTTGGGGTCGGCGGCGGCGTCGCAGCTGGCATCGGTTCCGGCGCTGGTCCATTGTTCGTTGTCTCCGGTGGCGTTGGGCTGCATATGGACGATACTGCCAACACCCGGCCAGTTGTCGGCGGCGGAAGAGGTGCCGTTGACAGCGACGTCGTCGAAGAAAATGTCGGTGGTGGAGGCACTGCCGGTAACACCAAACTGGACGCGGTCGAA